>JALZUL010000200.1 GCA_023301665.1 Ascidiaceihabitans sp. | reverse complement strand
GTTATGCTCGACCTAGCGGAACGTTCAGGCCTTTTGCCATCCGCCCTACGCGAACAGGCAGCATCGGGTATTGGAACACTCGCTCGGTTTTCTGGCGATCCAACCGCATTAGATGTTCAAATGAACCTCAAGGGCGGCTTTATGTTTGTTGGCTTCATTCCAATTGGGCCTGCACCCAAGCTTATATTACGTTAGCGGCAATACGCGCCGTTGCCATGGCGGGCGGTATCAAAATGGAAATGGTCCTGATGAAAGCGATCCGCATTGGGGCCCAACACTGTGCCGAATGGGCCGCAAGCGGATTTATGCGCTTGTCGCATTGTTTGACTATCTGCGTTGTGCCAGCCTTGCAGAACAGAGATCGTTCGCCCATCGTTTAATATCAAACCCGAGATATCGATGGCACGCCCTTTACCGTGTTCGGAAATTTTTGCGCCCGGTTGGTTATTGCGAGTACGGCAGGAATAGTGTGCTGCCACCTTCAAACCAGACAAACCACCGCCTTTACTGCCCACCGCGCGCTTGGCCCCTTTATTGATCCATGACTTTAAGGCTGACGCGGTTCCACAATCCATAACGGATTGCTGGCTCAAGGTAATTCCCGCAACAGATCGCACACGCACAGCGTTTTCGATGCCGCAACCGTTTAACTTACCCGGCACCCGCCCAATGACTTCACCTTGGATATCGGGATCACCACAAATGGCCCCTTTAAGGCGTTCGCGTTTGCGCGCCATCGCTTGGGTGACGATCCCACCAGGGCGAAGGTTTGGACGTAACGAACTTTGCGCCGCGGACGCAAGCTGAAGGTCGATTTCAGCAGCCTGCCCAAGGGCCGTAGGCGTTCTTGCGCCTGTGCCTGCTCTTGCGACAGGGCGCAAGGACGTGTCGGAATTGGCCCATGAAGCAACGCTCGTCAAACCCAAAGCAATACTAACGATTAACACACTGGCTCGCATCATTTCCCACCTTTCGGGCCACGTCCAAAATCGGCATCTGACGTATCTTGACCCGCTTCAACAATGCCCCGGCGGATTGCACGGGTCCGCGTGAAATAGTCGAAGAGATGATCACCGTCCTCTGTTCGGATGGCACGTTGCAAGGCGAACAATTCCTCGGTGAAGCGGCCTAAAATTTCGAGGGTCGCTTCCTTATTCGTCAAGAAAACATCGCGCCACATTGTCGGGTCACTTGCTGCGATCCGCGTGAAATCACGAAAACCAGCCGCCGAATATTTGATAACTTCGCCGTCCGTGACGCGCCCTAAATCATCGGCGACACCAACCATCGTATAAGCGATCAGGTGTGGAGCATGACTGGTGACAGCGAGAACCAAATCGTGATGCTCTGCATCCATTTCTTCAACGTTTGAACCAATGCCTTCCCAAAGAGCACGCAGTTTCGCAACCGGCTCAGGCGCGGTTCCCTCAACAGGAACAAGTAAGCACCAACGGTTGTCGAACAATTCTGCAAATCCCGACTGCGGGCCGGAGTGTTCCGTCCCTGCGATGGGATGTGCAGGAATAAAATGCACGTTGTCCGGCAGATGTGGCCCAACACTTTGAATCACATCCTGCTTCACCGACCCAACATCAGAAACTGTCGCGCCCACTTTGAGCGATCCTGAGATTTCTGCCGCAACCGCACCCATAACGCCAACCGGAACACACAACACCACCAAATCCGCGTCTTTTACCGCGTCTTTAATATCATCATATACTTGGTCACATAGGCCAATTTCACGCGCAGTCTCACGGGTTTTCGCGCTTCGTGCATACCCTACGACCTCACCGGCAAGCCCTGCCCGCTTGATGGCCCAAAACATCGAAGAGGCAATAAGCCCAAGGCCGATCAAGGCCACGCGGTCATAAACTTGGCTCATGCTGCACCTGCTTTAAAGTTACGTACAGCATGCACAACTTGACGGCAGGCGCTTTCGTCACCCACAGTTATCCGCAGCGCATTGGGTAATTTATAACCGGCGACGCGGCGAACAACCAAACCTTGGGTTTGCAAATACGCGTCGCAATTTTCAGCCTCTTCTTGATTGGCAAAGCGCGCCAGTACGAAATTGGCTTGGCTCACATCAGATGGAACCCCGAGCTCGGACAACCCATTGGCCAGCCATGCACGCCATTTCTCGTTTTCACGGCGACAGTGGTTTGTGTACTCAATATCGCGCAAAGCTGCTTCTGCCGCATCCAATGCCGATTGGCTTAGGTTAAACGGCCCGCGAATGCGGTTTAAAACATCGACCAAAGCAGCTGGGCCATAGCCCCAACCAACACGGAGACTTCCTAAGCCGTAAAGCTTAGAGAAGGTGCGCGTCATGAAAACGTTTTCACGTTGCTCAACCAAAGCCGCCCCACCGTCGTACCCTTCGACGTATTCTGCATAAGCGCCATCCAGTACAAGGATCGCTTGCTTAGGCATCCCATCAGCCAAACGGGCCAGATCAGCTTCGCCAATCATCGTACCCGTAGGATTATTTGGGTTGGCGATGAACACAAGCTTGGTCTTGGCATTGCAAGCATCAAGGATCGCATCTACGTCCGTGACGCGTTCATTTTCGCATACTTCCACAGGGGTCGCACCCGCAGCAAGTGTAGAAATCCGATACATTGCAAAACCATGTTCGGTGTGAATGACCTCATCCCCTGGGCCCGCAAAAGCTTGGCACAAGAAAGCGATGATTTCGTCCGATCCTGCACCGCAGATCACGCGGTTTGGATCCAGACCATAGACCTCACCAATCGCGCCCCGCAAACTGGCCTGATCGGAGGAAGGATAACGATGCAAGCTAAAGGCTGCGTTTTGATAAGCTTTGATTGCCGCCTCACTCGGGCCAAGCGGGTTCTCATTTGAACTTAGCTTGATCACATTATCGACGCCTTCAATATGGCCAGAACCGCTTTGATACAGTTCAATGTCCATAATTCCTGGTTGTGCAGTTATAGCAGTCATACCATCAGCCTTTTTGTTCTGCTTTGACATACCGTTCCCGGAGCAACAAGAAAAGCCAGATTTACCGTTCAAGAGGACACTCCCATAAAGGGAAATTTTAAGCAAATTACCCGCCTAAGCCTTGTAACGCGACTGTGAAGTACCCACCTACAGTATACGACTGCATACAATAAGCCAAAGGACATCAATGATAGATCTGTTACTCGCCCCTGCCTTGTTACCTTTTTCCGTAGCGCTCGGACTTTTGTTCGCGTTGATGGGATTAGAATTAATCTCTGCCATGCTCGGTGGAACATTGTTGGGATTGGACAGTGATGCAGATTTGGACGTTGATGTAGATCTTGACGCCCCTGATGGATTTGACTTGGCCAGTAAAGCTGCTGATTTCGACGCAGACGTCGATGTGGCCAGCACGCCAAGCAGTTCTGATTGGTTGGGCCTTGGTAAGGTTCCAACCCTGATCTGGCTTGCTGCATTGCTGCTTAGCTTTGGGTTGATTGGGGTGACACTACAAACACTTGCATCTGGCGTGTTGGGCGCACCATTGCCTGCACTAATAGTATCAATACCATCAGCTTTCGGTGGATTTTGGTTTGCCAAAAGGTTTGCAGGTGTCTTTGCACGGCTTTTGCCCAAAAGCGAAAGCTCCGCGTTATCAGAGCGTCACTTGGGGCGTCGGCGCGGTGTGGTAAGCCAAGGCACGGCATCGCGGGGCAAACCTGCCGAAGTTCGTGTCATCGACGGGTACGGCAACACGCATTACTTGCGCGCCGAACCTTTGTGCGACGACGAAACCATCCCTCAAGGGACTGAAGTGCTCGTCATGCGCAAAAACTTGGATGAAGGTTACCGTCTGGTCGCCCTCTCCGCTTAATCGCTGCCCTGCGCCTGCTTAAGCGCAAATTTCAAACGCAGCTTCATAAAATCAAAACGAAAAAGGGAGAACTCATGCAGTTCCAACTTATCCTGACTATTGTCGGAAGCATTCTTGTATTCATTATTTTAATCGGCCTTGTTCTGGGGCGTCTATACCAACGCTCCACTCGCGAAGTGTCACTTGTAAAAACCGGTATGGGTGGGAAAAAGGTGATAATGGACGGCGGTACTATCGTTGTGCCCTTGCTGCACGAAGTCAGCCCCGTGAACATGAAAACCCTACGCCTCGAAGTACAGCGTAACGCTGAAGCCGCGCTGATAACCAAGGACAGGATGCGTGTTGATGTCGGTGTTGAATTCTACGTCTCGGTCAATGCGACGATCGAGGGCATCGCACGCGCGGCTCAGACATTAGGGGATCGCACTTTTGACGTTGAGCAATTGCGCGAAATGATCGAGGGGAAACTGGTTGATGGGTTGCGCGCAGTTGCGGCACAGATGACGATGGATCAGCTACATGAAAACCGCGCCGAATTTGTTCAAGAGGTGCAGAATGCTGTTTCCGAGGATCTGTTGAAAAACGGTCTAGAATTAGAGTCAGTTTCATTGACTGCTTTGGATCAAACGCCATTTGACAATTTGGATGAAAACAACGCCTTTAACGCTGTCGGCATGCGTATCTTGGCAGAAGTTATCGCGACTTCAAAGAAAGAGCGTGCACAGATTGACGCTGATTCAGAAGTTGCCGTCAGACGCGCTGCCATGGAAGCCGAACGCGAAAAGCTGTTGATCGAACGTGATGAGCAAGAGGCCCAAATCGCGCAGGCTCAAGAGCTCGAAACGTTAAAAGCGGCTCAACAATCCGAAATTTCACGGCGCAAAGAACAATCAGAACAGGAAAAAGAACAGGCCCGCATTACACGTCAGGAAGCCATCCGTTCCGCTGAAATTGGTAAGGATCGTGATCTTGAAGTGGCCGAACAAGAGCGCCAAATCATCATCGCACAGAAATCCGAAGAGGAAAGCCGCGCCCGTGCGTCAGCAGATCTAGCACGTGCAGAAGCAACCAAAGCGATGGAGGCTGTGATTACAGCCCAATCTGTCGCCGAAGCGGAACGCTCTAAGCAGATTGCTTTGATCGATGCCGCCCGTGAGGCGGAACGTGAAGCCACACAAATCCGTCTTGCAGCAGCCGCCCAAAAAGACGCCGCCCAAGACCGCGCTGATGCAAAGCGTGAGGAAGCTCAAGCTGAAGCAGACGCCATCACGATCAAGGCTGAGGCGAAAAAAGCTGACTTGTTGGCCGAAGCAGAAGGTCGCCAAGCGATTACCAACGCTGAGAACAGCCTGTCCGATGCGCTCATTTCGATGAAAATCGATATGGCCCGCCTAGACGCAATGCCAGAGATCGTGGCCCAAATGGTCAAACCTGCCGAGAAAATCGACAGCATCAAAATCCATCATGTCGGTGGCTTAAATGGCCCATCCCTTGGCAGTACATCAACCGCAACGGCAGCTGACAAGCCAGTGGTCAATCAAGCGCTCGATTCCATCATGGGGATGGCTGTCCAAATGCCGGCACTAAAGAAGCTCGGGGACGAGTTGGGCTTGTCGATGGAAGACGGCGTAGCTGGCTTAACATCCAAGGCATTGGGCGTTGAAGCCAAACCCATCGTTCAGGAACGTGAAATACCAGACCCCAAGATTGAAGAAGAGAGTGTTTAAAACCGCCATACTCATCACACCAGATTGATGTGTACTCCCCCCATATCACAACAAAAAAGGCCGCCCAAAAGAGCGGCCTTTTCTTTATTCGAATGTCGGCGAAGATTAGTTCTTCGCGTAGAATTCAACAACCAAGTTTGGTTCCATAACAACTGGGTACGGAACGTCGCCCAATGTAGGTGTGCGAACAAACGTTGCAGTCATTTTTGAGTGGTCAACGTCCATGTAATCAGGAACGTCGCGCTCAGCCAATTGTGTGGCTTCGATCAAAACAGCCAATTGCTTGGAACGATCACGAACTTCGATCACGTCACCTTCTTTAACACGGTAAGAAGGGATGTTCACTTTCTTGCCGTTAACTTTAACGTGGCCGTGGTTCACGAACTGGCGTGCAGCAAAAACTGTTGCTACGAATTTAGCACGGTACACAACAGCGTCCAAACGACGCTCAAGTAGGCCGATCAAGTTTTCACCCGTATCGCCACCAACACGTACGGCTTCACCGTAAATGCGACGGAATTGTTTCTCTGTAAGATCGCCGTAGTAACCTTTCAGTTTTTGCTTTGCGCGCAACTGAATACCGAAGTCGGACAATTTGCCCTTACGACGTTGACCGTGCTGGCCTGGGCCATATTCACGACGGTTTACTGGTGATTTTGGGCGACCCCAAATGTTTTCGCCCATACGGCGGTCAATTTTATGCTTGGCAGACGTACGTTTAGTCACGACTGATCTCCTTCGTTAAGGGTGCCATCTCTGGCTATGAAGGGCGTTGTCCTTTGGGCGAACCCCGACAGGCATCCCCTTGCAGGGGCCACCAACACCAATGAAGTCGCGCTTATACGGTGCATCTGAGCAGAGTCAACGCAGTATCACCGGATTAATTTGGCAACTTCGCTATGTCGGTGACACGTGATGATGTGATCATTCACGAGGCCAACCGCCTGCATGAATGCATATACAATTGTCGGGCCACAGAATCGAAAGCCTTCTTTTTTGAGATCTTTTGAGATTTGAGTGGATAAAGGAGTGAATGCGGGGACATCAGCTTGTGTTTTCCACCGGTTTTGTAACGGCGATCCGTCAACATATTTCCACAAAAACGTATCAAATCCTTCGCGTTGTTCGATCTTTTGCCAAACCCGCGCATTACCAATAGTCGCTTCGATCTTTCCGCGGTGCCTTATGATGCCTGCGTCTTGCAGCAAGCGCGCGACCTCTTCTTCACCCCATGCGGCGATGATATTGGGGTTAAAGCTAGCAAAGGCTGCGCGAAAATTATCACGTTTTTTCAATATGGTAATCCAGCTCAAACCAGCCTGAAAACCATCCAGAACAAGTTTTTCCCAAAGGGCTCGACTGTCGTATTCCGGCACCCCCCACTCCGTATCGTGATACTCAAAATAAATTTGTTCTGGGCCAGCCCAACCGCAACGATCCACAGCATTTCACTTTCATTTAAAACTTTGGACCAATTAGAGCAAAAAGCGATTTTTAAGACAATGTTAGATGATCAAAGCCAATGATATAAAATATGGCAACGGAGGGAATTGTCTGTGAGTCGACGGCACAAACCAGAGCGCAAGACATCATCGGCCTTACAAAGCCCGCTGGACATTGCTGTTGGAAATCGTGATCGCCATACCATCGAAATGGTTCGAGCCGCCATTGAGCACAAAAATACGCTTCTCGCCTATCAACCAATAATGTTATCTCGAGACCCGAAAAAAGTTGGATTTTACGAAGGTCTCATTCGCGTCATGGATGAAACTGGGCGCATTATCCCAGCCAAAGATTTCATCGAAGTTATTGAGGACACCGAACTAGGACGCAAGATTGATTCACTGTCTTTAAACATGGGTTTACGTGCGCTGTTTGAAAACCCCGGC
>JALZUL010000199.1 GCA_023301665.1 Ascidiaceihabitans sp. | reverse complement strand
CGCTCTTCCGATCTGCGTCTGAATGGAAATCGGTTGTCACTACAGCAGGGGTGCGCGCACAATATGACGCCAAGCACGATGTGTATGACGCAACAAACGTCGTGGATTTCTTGCTACGCGATGCCGACAACCCATCCAGCGTGATGTCGGTGACCGAAAGGTTGTCGATTTTGTGGGCGAGCACATCTGCGGCAGGGACGTCGAGTGCCATTTGAACTTGGGTTAGGATCACACCAAAATGGGCAACCGCGATGATGTGTTTGCCTGCATACATACGGCTGAGGTGCTGGGTGGCGGTGTGAACACGGTGCGCGGCCTCGTCCCAACTTTCGCCACCGGGAGGGGCGTGGGGGCCGGGTGTTTCCCAATATGCGCGCGAAAGCGTTTCGTGTTTTTCTGCAATGTTTGAGAAATGCACGCCATCCCATGTGCCGAAATGTAGCTCTCGTAAATGAGGGTTGTGGGCCAGTCTTTTGCGCTCGCTTGCGATTGCGTCTGCTGTCGTGACGCATCGGGTTAAGTCGGATGATACGACGAGCGCATCTTTGGGAAGATGTTGGGAAAGACGTTCGATTTGGTCTGTTGCGGACAGGTCTGCGGGGACATCGCGCCACCCGACAAAGGTTTTTTGGTGCGTTGGTCCATGACGCACCCAGTGCCATGTTGTCGCCTGGGTCATGGCAGGGTTCCTTTCAACACATTGGGCAGGCCAGCGACGACCTGAACCGCAAGGTCGGCTTGTGCGGCAAGGGCAATGTTTAACCGCCCTTGGGCCTCGCGAAATGTGCGCGATAGTGCGTTGTCGGGCACGATGCCTTGGCCGACTTCGTTGGAAACAACGACAATTGGTGCAGCGGATGCCGAGAGGGCGCTTAGCAAAAGTGTTTGCGCCTCGTTCAGGTTATGCTCTTCGAGCAGGTGGTTTGTGAGCCACATGGTCGCGCAATCAATAAGGACAGCTCGATCTGATTTGGCCTCGCTCAACGCGGGTTGCAGATCGAAAGGGGCCTCAATCGTGGTCCATGTGTGGTCACGGCGCGATTTATGCACCTTTACCCGCGATTTTGTTTCGTCATCCCAAATCCGAGAGGTGGCGAGGTAAACCGGCTTTAACCCACTATTAAGAATTAAGTTTTCCGCAAATACGGATTTTCCAGAGGCGGCACCCCCAAGGACGAAAGACAGTTTCGGTAACATTTGTCCCACCTCTAGTGAACCAATCGATGTTTCGTTGCGTATCTTTTGTGAACGCTCAAAACAAGCATCCTTACGATAGAAAGGTTTCGATATGGCTTTGGACGCAGGACGAGAAATTTCATTCACCCGCACAGTAATGAATGCTGAGATGCTGGATGCAGAGACGGAATTGAAGCTCGCCTATGCTTGGCGTGACGAGCGCGATGAAGCCTCGTTGCATCGTCTTATCAATGCCTACATGCGTTTGGCTATTTCGATGGCGTCTAAATTCAAGCGTTATGGTGCTCCGATGAATGACCTGATCCAAGAAGCTGGATTGGGATTGATGAAGGCGGCAGAAAAGTTTGATCCTGATCGCGGGGTGCGTTTTTCGACATATGCGATGTGGTGGATCAAGGCGTCGATCCAAGATCACGTGATGCGCAATTGGTCGATGGTGCGCACTGGTTCTACATCCTCACAAAAGTCGCTGTTTTTCAATTTGCGTCGCGTGCAGGCCCGTTTGGAACGTGAAAGTGAGGCGGCAGGCGTCAAGCTCGATAAGCACCAGTTGTTGGAAATGATCTCAGCTGAGATTGGCGTGCCGCTACACGATGTGGAAATGATGGAGGGGCGGCTTTCGGGCTCGGACTTTTCGTTGAACGCGACACAGTCGGTGGATGATGAGGGGCGCGAGTGGATTGATGCGTTGGAAGACGACAGTGCCCAAGCGGCAGAGGTGGTTGAGCACTCACATGATACGGTGCAATTGCGTGCGTGGTTGCTGGATGCGATGAATGCCTTGAGTGATCGGGAGCGGTTTATCATTCGTGAACGTAAGCTGCGCGATGAGCCACGAACGTTAGAAAGTTTGGGCAAAGAACTGGCTCTGAGCAAAGAGCGCGTGCGCCAATTGGAAGCTGCGGCGTTTGGCAAAATGCGCAAGACTTTGGAAAGCCAAGGCGCGGAAGTGCAGAATTTTTTGATGTAATATCGACGGGTAACGCGCACAGCTTACGGGCTGGCAGATTGGTCCGTGGCGCAGTATGCTTGGCCAACTGACCAAACCAAAAGGCCCGGCATGCTGAGCGGAAAACGTGTTCTATTGATCATTGGTGGCGGTATCGCTGCGTTCAAAAGTCTCGATTTGATCAGACGCTTGCGCGAGAGCGGTGCCGAGGTGACGCCCGTTCTCACCAAGGCAGCTGCTGAATTTGTGACACCATTGTCTGTGGCGGCCTTGTCGGGATCAAAAGTTTACACCGATCTGTTTGATCTCACTGATGAAGCCGAGATGGGGCATATCCAGTTGTCACGTTCCGCGGATTTGGTTGTGGTGGCACCGGCCACTGCTGATTTGATGGCAAAGATGGCGCAAGGCTTGGCAAATGATTTGGCGTCGACCCTTTTGCTTGCCACAGATACCCCCGTTTTGGTTGCGCCTGCGATGAATGTGCGCATGTGGGATCACCCCGCAACCCAGCGCAATGTTACGACCCTGAAAGGGGATGGCGTGAGTTTTGTCGGCCCCAATGAGGGCGACATGGCCTGTGGTGAATTTGGGCCTGGCCGCATGTCTGAGCCGCTCGAGATTGTTGCAGCTGTTGAGGGTGCGCTGGCGGGTGGGCCGCTTCAGGGTAAACGCATTTTGATCACCTCAGGGCCCACGCATGAGCCGATTGATCCTGTGCGTTACATTGCCAACCGCTCATCAGGGGCACAGGGCACGGCGCTTGCAAATGCTCTGTTGGCGCTTGGGGCAGATGTGATTTTTGTGACTGGTCCAGCGGACGTTGCCCCCCCCGTAGGTGTTGAGGTCATCGCGATCCAGACCGCGCAAGAAATGTTAGAGGCGGTGCAATCTGTCTTGCCTGTGGATGCAGCGGTGTTTGCGGCGGCGGTTGCGGATTGGCGTGTGGCTGATGCGAGTGATCGAAAGTTGAAGAAAACCAAAGACGGATTGCCAGATCTAAGCTTTGCTGAGAACCCTGATATTTTGGCGCATGTCGCGCAATTGAGCAAAGGGCGACCGCCGCTTGTTGTTGGGTTTGCGGCTGAGACAAATGATGTTGAAGCAAATGCAATAGCCAAGCGTTTGCGCAAAGGATGTGATTGGATTGTTGCCAATGATGTGTCCCCCGAGACTGGGATCATGGGTGGATCGGAAAATGATGTTTCGATCATTTCGGACGCGGGCGTCGAAGATTTACCGCGTATGAGTAAAGACAAAGTCGCGCAAGAATTGGCGCAACGTATTGCAGGTACCATCGGATGAGCGTTGCTATCAAAGTCGTACGTGATGTTGAATTTGATGCAGAGGTGGCGTTGCCCTTTTATGAAACGGATGGCGCGGCTGGTGCGGATGTCCGCGCCAACTTTGCGGATCGTAAAGGCGTTGTGATCCCAAGTGGGGGGCGGGCATTGATCCCCACAGGATTGCGCTTTGAAATTCCATTGGGGTTTGAGGTGCAAGTGCGCCCGCGCTCTGGTCTTGCGCTTAAGAATGGGGTCACTTTGGTGAATGCCCCCGGCACGATCGACAGCGACTATCGCGGTTTGGTGGGTGTTATTGTGCTGAACACGGGCACGGAGGCTTTCGAAGTGACACATGGTATGCGGATAGCACAGCTTGTTGTGGCACCAGTCGTGCAGGCGATTTTTGAGCAAAGTGAAACCCTTGACGAGACATCGCGTGGGTCCGGTGGCTTTGGCTCTACGGGGCGCCATTGATGCTGTTGGTTTTGGCTGTTGTTGCCGGGCTTTGGGGGCTTGGCGCTGTTTTTGGCACGTCACGATATGCGCGTTTGGTGATGATCTTTGCTGTGTTCACAGGTATTGCATTGCTTCAGCTCGTTCTCCCTGTTTCTCATCCCGTTCGCGCGGCTCTGGGGGGATCAGCCGCGCCTTGGTTCATGCTTTTGGGAGCAGGTGGTATTGTTCTTGCCTACCGCTGGGGTTTGAAACGATTGCGCAATCGGGCGGTTGATCAAAGCGCCGCGCAAGGCAACGGTGGCAAACTTTTTTCAGACACTGAACTCAATCGATATGCCCGGCACATCGTTATGCGCGAGATGGGTGGGCCGGGGCAAAAGGCGTTGAAAGAAGCACGTGTGCTGATTGTTGGCGCAGGTGGCTTGGGTTCGCCTGTGTTGCAATATCTTGCGGCGGCAGGGGTCGGAACTATCGGGATTATTGATGATGATGTCGTCGATAATGCCAACTTGCAACGACAGGTCATTCACCGTGATAAAGATATTGGCATAGCCAAGGTTTTCTCGGCTCAGGCCGCGATGGTTGCGCAAAATCCTTATGTGAATGTGCAACCTTATGAGCGGCGCTTAACTGAGGATATCGCGCAGGATTTGATCGCAGATTACGATTTGGTGCTGGATGGATGCGATAATTTCGAGACGCGGTATCTGGTAAACAAAACCTGTGTGGCGCTTGAAAAGCCACTGATCTCTGGAGCTTTGACGCAATGGGAAGGGCAGTTGAGTGTTTTTGATCCTGCCAATGATGCGCCTTGTTACCAGTGTATTTTTCCGAAAGCACCTGCACCCGAATTAGCCCCTAGCTGCGCCGAGGCGGGTGTGATTGGCCCGCTGCCGGGGGTGGTTGGGTCGATGATGGCGGTCGAGGCAATCAAAGTTATAACAGGCGCTGGCACGCCACTGCGCCGTGAAATGGTGATTTATGATGCGCTCTATGGTGAGAGCCGAAAAATCATGCTTGAGCGACGTGCTGACTGCCCAACCTGTGGGACCTGATAGGCATTTTACTGGGCAGCCATTGTAGTGGGATGTGCTGCGCCCTACTTTGACTTCAAAGGAGATTTACATGACAAATCCATTGCTTGCGACTTGGGATACGCCGTTTGGCTTAACCCCGTTTGATAAGATTTCCGACGAGGATTTTACCCCAGCGGTTGAGATCGCGTTGGCCAGCCACAAAGCCGAAATCGATGCTATCGCGGGCTCTGGTGAGCCGGCGAGTTTTGCCAATACGATCGAAGCACTCGAGGCTGTTGGTCGCGATTTGGATCGTGTGTTGTCAGCATTTTATACGGTTGCGGGTGCCGATAGTAATCCTGCCCGCGAGGCGTTGCAGCGGGATTTCTCTCCGGTTTTAGCAGCGCATTTCTCTGAGGTGTCGGGGAACAAAGCGCTGTTTGCACGTGTGGCTGCAGTTTGGGAGGCGCGCGATGAGCTGGATCTGAGCGAAGAACAAGCGCGCGTTTTGATGTTGACCCACCGTGGATTTGTACGTTCTGGCGCTGCCCTTGAAGGGGAACAAGAGGTTCGGATCAAAGACATCAAAGGTCGCCTCGCTGTGTTAGGGACTGAATTTACGCAGAACCTTTTGGCAGATGAACGCGAATGGTTCATGCCGCTGAGTGAGAACGATCTGGCTGGTTTGCCCGATTTTGTGATTGCCGCTGCGCGCGCCGCTGGCGAGGAAAAAGGTGCAGATGGGCCGGTTGTGACCTTGTCGCGCTCGATCATCGTGCCGTTCTTGCAGTTCTCGACGCGCCGCGATTTACGCGAGACGGCTTATAAAGCTTGGGGTGCACGTGGGGCGAATGGCGGGGAAACAGATAACCGCGCCATTACAGCTGAAATCTTGGCTTTGCGGTCTGAGCGCGCTCAGCTTTTGGGTTATGAGAATTTTGCGCAGTACAAGCTTGAAACAGAAATGGCGAAAACGCCAGATGCGGTGCGCGATTTGCTCATGGCGGTTTGGGAGCCGGCTAAAGCGCAGGCCAATTCGGACGCCGAAAAGCTGACAGCGATGATGCACAAAGATGGTGTTAACGGCGATTTGGAGCCGTGGGATTGGCGGTTCTATTCAGAACGTCGACGCAAGGAATTGCATGATTTGGATGAGGCTGAGTTGAAGCCGTATTTCCAGTTGGACCGGATGATTGACGCGTCCTTTGATTGTGCGACCCGTCTGTTTGGCTTGCAATTCAAGCCGCTGGATGTGCCGCTTTATCACGAAGATTGCCGCGCTTGGGAAGTGACGCGCGACGGCGAACATGTTGCTGTGTTTATCGGTGATTACTTTGCGCGTGGTTCCAAGCGCTCGGGCGCTTGGTGCTCTGCAATGCGTTCGCAGGCAAAGTTCCCTGAGGTTCAGGCCCCGATTGTGATCAATGTTTGTAACTTTGCCAAAGGAACACCTGCGCTGTTGTCTTATGATGATGCGCGCACGTTGTTTCATGAATTTGGCCATGCGCTGCACCAGATGCTATCGAATGTGACCTATGAAAGTGTCTCGGGCACGTCGGTGGCCCGTGATTTTGTCGAGCTGCCAAGCCAGCTGTATGAACATTGGTTGGAAGTGCCAGAGGTGTTGGCAAAATTCGCAACTCATGCCGAGACAGGCAAGCCGATGCCTGCGGAATTACTGGAAAAAGTGTTAGGTGCCGCGACCTATGACATGGGCTTTTCAACGGTTGAGTATGTGGCGTCTGCCTTGGTTGATTTAGAATTTCATGACGGAGATGTACCAGCGGATCCAATGGCGCGTCAGACCGAAATATTGGCAGGTCTAGGCATGCCAAAAGCGATTTCTATGCGTCATGCAACGCCGCATTTTGCACATGTGTTTTCGGGTGACGGATATTCGTCAGGCTACTACAGCTACATGTGGTCCGAGGTTATGGATGCGGATGCGTTTGAAGCGTTTGAGGAAGCGGGCGGCGCATTCGACCCTGAGCGCGCAGCGGCGTTGGAAGCGAATATTCTGTCAACAGGCGGGAGCCGTGATGCGGGGGAATTATATGTCGCGTTCCGTGGCCGCTTGCCGGGGGTTGAGGCGCTTTTGAAGGGGCGTGGGCTCGCCGCGTAAAGTATAAAAAGGGGGCTTTTTGGCCCCCTTTTTACGATCGTTCAGTAACCAACGTTGCGGTCGACTAGATGAAGCAAAGGCTCACATGCTTCACCGCGCCGGATATTTTCGGCAATTGTGAGGCTTGAGTACTTTGCGCGGGTTTCCGCGGCAACATGTGGGGTTACCGTCACGTTTGGATGCGCCCAATATGGGTGATCTTGTGGCAGCGGCTCAATGCGGAATGTGTCGAGCGTCGCATGCTTGATATGCCCAGAGTTGAGTGCATCAAGCAGGGCATCGTCATCGATGAGCGGCCCACGCCCAGGGTTAATGATAACCGCGCCTTTTGGCATTAAAGCAAGTGCTTGGGCATCTAATGTGTTGTTGGTCGCTGGAGTGTCTGGCAGCAAGAGCACTGCGATTTCAGCCTTTGAAAGTGCCATTTCCAGCCCATCAGCGCCGTGCAAACAGGTGACATGCTCGATGGACTTTTCGGTTCGGCTCCATCCTGTGACGTTGAAGCCAAACTTGGCGAGAGCACTTGCACAGGCGCTGCCCAGCTCACCCAAACCCAGAACCACAACAGAGCGATCCCAAGCCAATGGTGGCGGGGTTGGAGCCCATTCATGTGTGGGGTTTATGATGTGTTGGTCCATTTCCAAATGGTGGCGCATCGTGTGACCGCATACCCATTCGATCATGCCTTGGGTCAACCCTTTGTCCACCATGCGGGTGAGGGGCAATTTTAAGGTTTCATTGCCCACGATCCCTTCGACACCCGCCCAAAGGTTCAGCACGGCCTTGGCCCGCGTGAAGGGCGTGAAGTCTTTTAGAGCCGAGTTTGGCGAGTAAACGATATAATCCACCAGCTCCGGCGCGATATCCGTAGCAAGATGAGCGGCTATGCCAAGGTCTTTAAAGGCATCGTTTAGGGGTTGCTCATAGAGAGGCCAGCGCTCGGGCTTACCTGCGAAAAGGACGTTGAGTGTCATATATGGGTGTTACCTTGGTCTGTGGACGTGGGCGCTTTGTACCAAACCGAATGCGATCATCAGGACGAGCATGGCTGATCCTCCATAGCTGACCAGTGGAAGAGGGACGCCCACAACTGGAATCAGCCCCATGACCATCGCCATATTGACTGAAAAGAAGAGGAAGAAATTCAACGCAATTCCAAGGATCAGCAAAGACGAAAACCGGTCACGGTTGGCTATTGCGGATGTGATGCAAAAGAAGATCACGAGCAGGTAGATGCCTAGCAAAGAAATCCCACCGATAAAGCCGAATTCTTCGGCAAGTGTCGTGAAGATAAAGTCGGTGTGTTTTTCGGGTAGAAAGTTAAGGCGGCTTTGTGGGCCTTGCATAAACCCACGCCCGGTCCAGCCGCCAGAACCGAGTGCGATTTTGGATTGGGTGATGTGATAGCCTGCGCCCAGCGGGTCAGCGCTAGGATCAAGGAATGTATCGATCCGGCGGTATTGGTAGTTGTTAAGCAATTGCCACGTGGTTTCTCGGCTTTTGAAAACAGCAACAATCATCCCTAGACCTGTGGCAATAACGGCGGCGAAATAAGCCCAGTGGACCCCTGCGAGAAACATCAACCCGCCACCGGCCATGACAAGCAATAAGGATGTGCCAAGGTCAGGTTGGTTGAGTACCAGAGCGGTTGGAAACAAAATGATGACGATTGGAATCAGGACCCAAAGTGGACGTGATTTCTTTTTTGCGGGTAGCCAGTCGTAATAGGCCGCGAGGAACATCACGAGGGTGATTTTCATTAACTCAGAGGGTTGCAGACGGATAAACCCAAGATCGATCCAGCGTTGTGCCCCTTTGCCTTCGGCGCCGAACAGTTCGACTGCGATCAAAAGCAAGATCGTAACGCCGTACCCAAACCCCGCGACACTGCGCCAGAACCAAATGGGGATCATCCCCACAAAAATCATAAGGAATAAGCCAACCGCAAAACGTTTCATTTGCGGTTCGGCCCAAGGGGTGAAGCTGCCGCCTGCGACTGAGAAGAGCATCAAAAAACCAACCCCAGCAATAGAGCTGAGCAACAATGTAAGTGGCCAGTTTAGGAATAGTATTTTACGTAGGCCAGTTGGTGCTGATTTGACGGTATATTCTAGATAGCTCATGCGTTGTCTTTGCCACCGATTGCTGCAATCGGGCGTACCTTTTCTAGGCGCTCTTGCTGTCCACGAATGCGGCTTTGGTCTTTCGACGGATAGGCCGATAGTGGTGGTTTCCCACCGTAGAGCGCTTGCAGTGTGATGTCGCGCGCGATTGGTGCGGCTGCTGTTGAGCCGCCGCCGCCGTGCTCGACTATGACAGCTACTGCGTATTTGGGGTTATCTGCTGGTGCAAAATCTATGAACAAAGCGTGGTCGCGGCGTTCCCATGGTAGGTCCTCATTGCGCACAACGCCGCTGCGCCGCTCGGCTGCGGAAATGTTACGCACTTGGCTGGTGCCTGTCTTGCCTGCCATGCGCATATCGTTTTCGGTGATACGGCTGCCAAAGGCAGTGCCCCCACGATCATTGACGACTGCAAACATAGCCTCGCGCATTTCTTTCAGGTTGCTTTGGTTGACCTTAAGCGGCTCGCCAGCACCTGATGCTTGTTCTACGCCATCGACGGATTTTACCAAGCGCGGCGTTACTTCGCGACCCGTGGCAAGGCGCGCGGTCATCACTGCCAATTGGAGAGGTGACGCAAGCATGTCACCCTGCCCAATCGAAGCGTTGACGGTATCACCGATCACCCAATCCTTACCGTGGACCTCTTTTTTCCATGCTTTGGTTGGGGTTAATCCACGCGCGACGGCTGACATCTCGACATTGTGGCGCACGCCCAGTCCAAAGATGTTTGCCATTGCCGAAATTTTCTCGATCCCGACTTTGAGGGCAAGATCGTAATAGTAAACATCGCAGCTGCGTTTGAGAGAGTTCTTAAGGTCTACACTGCCGTGACCCGAGCGTTTCCAGCAGTGGAATTTGCGATCTGAAACCTCAAGGTGACCGTTACATCGAACGGTGTCATCTGGCGAAATAATCCCTTCTTCAAGGGCTGCCATCGCTGTGATCATTTTGAAGGTAGACCCTGGGGGATAGGTGCCTTGAACCGCTTTGGACGCGAGCGGGCGGAATTTATTTTCCGTCAAATTCCGATAGTCGGCAACAGAAATGCCAGACACGAACAGATTTGGATCATAGGTTGGAGCGGACCCGATTGCGACCAGGTCGCCCGACTCGCAATCGATTACCACAGCACTTGCGCTTTCACCGCCAAGGCGAGCTTGCAGATAGTTTTGCAGTTTTGAATCGATGGTCAGTTGGATATCAGCGCCTGTGCGCCCTTCACGGCGCCCCAGCTCACGCATTTCGCGTCCGGCAGCATTTACTTCGACTTGTTTGTTGCCAGCCGCACCGCGCAAGCGGATTTCCTCTTTGGCTTCGACGCCAACTTTGCCGATTTGGAAACGTGGGATGCGCAACAGTGGATCAGGGTCGTCGATTCTGCTAAGATCGTAGTCACTGACGGGGCCCACGTATCCAAGAATATGAGCAAAGTCCGAGCCTAAAGGATAGACGCGTGACAACCCGACTTCGGGTGTTACACCCGGAAGTGCAGGGGCATTGACCGAGACGCGGCTGATGTCGTCCCAGCCCACATCGTCTGCGACAGTGACGGGGTAAAACGGTGCGCTGCGCTTCATTTCGGCTAGAGCTTTTGCGAGTGTATCTTCATCAAGATCGATAATTTTGCTGAGTTTGGCGAGAACGGCCTCTACATCGCGGGCGTCTTCTCGCACAATTTTGATCTGATAAGTTGGCACATTTTGAGCCAATTGAACGCCGTTGCGATCAAATACCTCGCCTCGCGCGGGTGGGATGAGTTTGAATTTGATCCGATTCTCTTCGGCCAATGTGCGGAATTGATCGGCCTCATTCACCTGAAGATGCCGCATACGGGCGGCCAGCCCCCCGATCAAAAGGAACTGCATCCCCCCTAAAACAAGGGCGCGACGTGACAATAGGCTATGATTGGCTTCATGGTCCGCGCGTGTACGTTTCATATGCGTCTTCCCGATCTATCAAGATCACTTGGGGCTGATTTTTGTACTCTCATAATAGCATGTGTGGTGAAGACCACGATAGGGTAGCAGATGATCGTCATTATGGTTTCGATCAGGTGCAAGCCCAAGCTTGGTTGCTCAATCAATAGTATGGCTAAGGTCAGGCGATAAGCAAGCATCGCGCCAAGGGTGAGCGTGGCGACTGTTGTCCATTCTATTGCAAAGTTTGCGGATTTTAAGCTTTGCGCGCGGTGCTTTAGATTTTCGCAGCACAGTAAAACCAAAACGGCCCAAAGGCCGGGGGGGCGTTGCAGCAATAGGTCTGACAAAAGCAAAAGCACGGCGAGTAATAAGATGGGAACATAGCTGGGTTTGCGCACTGACCAAGCACAGGCAAAGCCAAGCAAAAGATCAGGCATGGCCCATGCATTGGGCAGGGTCTTTAATGGCAATAAGTTTACAAGGAGGATCGCAAAGGCGAGGAGGGTGAAGCAGGCGCGCATCGCCCAAACACGTGATGTTTGGTACTCACTCATCGACCACTTCTCCGGCATCGTCAGATACAAGATCAGAGGTCAGGATGTTTGCGGTGTCTGTCACGGGTTCCGCAGTGTAGCTGCGTAAGACGCGCAGGAATTCTAGGCGTTCGTAATCTGCGGCCAGTCTAACCCGCAAGCGCCCACCAGGGTCGGCTGCGACCTGTCCGATGACGAGGCCAGCTGGAAAGACACCGCCATCGCCAGAGCTGACAACACGATCGCCCGGGCGCACCAGGTCTGGGTTTTCGATGAAATCGATTGGGGGCGCTGCGGAATTGTCGCCTGCGATAATTGCGCGTTGGCCCGAAGGTTGGATCGTTGCGGGAATACGGCTTGAGGCGTCGGTGAGCAACACAACACGGCTGGTGTTTTGGGCGACGCCCGAGATACGCCCAACGAGGCCAATTCCATCCATTGTGGCCCAACCATCCACCAGCCCGTCACGTGCGCCTACATTCAGCAAAACAGATTGGCGGAAAGGGGAGCCACTGTCTGCCAGGACAACGCCGGTGATAAAGGTGAGGCGCGGGTCAAGACGCACGTTGTTGAGATCAAGCAATCGCGCGTTTTCTTGTTCGAGCTGAAGCGCGGCTTCTTTCCAAGACTGCATTTTACGCAGCTCGCGCCGCAGTTCTTGGTTTTGCTCGGCAATACGTTGGTAGCTTTGAAAATCGCGGAACAGGTTGATGGTGCCTGTGACAGGCATCATAGCCCAATCGAAATTGGGAACGATGCGATCTGTCACTTGTGCGCGAAAGCGTTCGACCCTTGGGCTGTCGATGCGCCATACCAAGAATATAGCGATGAGGACCAGTGAGACCACGACCAAAAGCAACCGGCGCAAAGGGCCAGCATAATCGTGAGAGTTTGATCCACTTTTGGCCAAGGCACCTTTATCCTGCTTTGTTCACGCGTTCTTATTGGGGCGGAGTTTCCAAGATTTGGACAGCTGTGGCAAGCGTCTGTCGTCTGAAGAGCCTGTTCTTAACTGTCGTAGTCGATTGCGTGACGAAGCTGTTTCTCATACTCGAGCGCTTTGCCGGTGCCCAAAGCCACACAGTTCAGCGATTCATCTGCGATTGAGACAGCGAGGCCAGTTTGTTCACGCAGCGCCAGATCTAGGTCACCTAGCAATGCGCCACCGCCTGTAAGCATAACGCCGCGGTCTACGATATCTGCCGCCAAATCTGGTGGTGTAGTCTCAAGCGCCGTCATTACCGCTTCGCAAATTTGCTGGACAGGTTCGGCCAATGCTTCGGCAATCTGAGCTTGGGTGATTTCGATTTCTTTTGGAACACCGTTTAGCAGGTCGCGGCCGCGAACTTGCATAGATGTACCACGGCCATCGTCGGGCATACGGGCTGTACCTATGGATGTCTTGATACGTTCGGCGGTTGTTTCACCGACCAAAAGATTTTGCTGACGGCGCAGGTAGCTGATGATCGCTTCATCCATGCGGTCACCACCAACACGAACAGAGCGCGCATAAACAATGTCACCAAGGGACAGAACAGCCACCTCAGTTGTACCACCACCGATGTCGACAACCATATTGCCGGTTGGATCAGTGATTGGCATACCAGCACCAATTGCCGCCGCGATAGGTTCTGCGATCAAACCGGCGCGACGTGCACCAGCGGAGAGAACCGATTGACGGATGGCGCGTTTTTCAACGGGTGTCGCGCCGTGAGGGACGCAGACAATAATCTTTGGTTTCGAAAAGGTAGAGCGTTTGTGAACCTTGCGGATGAAATGTTTGATCATTTCTTCGGCGGTATCAAAATCGGCAATAACACCTTCGCGCATTGGGCGGATGGCTTCGATAGAACCCGGCGTACGGCCAAGCATCAATTTGGCATCCTCGCCTACGGCAAGCACT
>JALZUL010000198.1 GCA_023301665.1 Ascidiaceihabitans sp. | reverse complement strand
CGATCTGCCTGAGCAGATGCCAGACGAGGCATTGGCCCTTCCTGCGCCAGAAGCCGAAAAAGAAGAGCCGGCTGCTGAAAAAGAAGAGCCGGCTGCTGAAGTCGAAGAAAAAGCACCCGACACAGCAGAGGTCGCTGACGAAGAGACCGAGAAAAAAGAAGAAGCGGCTTAACCGCTTTAAACCTTAACCAAATGTGAATTGCATAGGCCAAAAGTTAACGAGGCCAAGATGTGAATAATTGGTTAAGCTGCGCCAAGCTTTGAAATTGTACAATTTGCTAGGGTGAATTGTACAATTTGGCCTTAGTGCGCTCTGTGGTCCAAATTTTGTGACACTCTAAATGTACAAATTGTCGCCCTTATATGTACAAAAGGCGGCGATTTTAAATGCGTACGGCCCGTTAACATCCAGACCCGAGCTCACGTTTTCACTGAGATAACATCGCAAACGATTGTTCAGCGACAAGTTTGAAACCTCCAAATTCAGCTCTTTTTGCGTCACCAAGACGCCACGAAATTTTGCGCTTAGATTGGTTGTAGCAGGGCCCAAATCCGCGCATGATCTATGGATTGTTCCTCTTTCTACGAAGCCCAAGGAAATGACATCATGGTCAATACACTTTACGATGCTCTCGTCGCGCCACATGCGCATAATGACGCAAATTTCCTAACCTTCGACAACGGGGAGTCTTTGACGTACTCGGGGTTTGTCGTGCGGGTTGCGCAGTTAGCGCATGTCTTGAAAGACAATGGCGTACACCCTGGTGATCGTGTGGTTGTGCAAGCGCCAAAAATCCTAGACACCATCGCTTTGTATTGCGCGGCTGTTCAGGCGGGTGCTGTCTACCTTCCGCTGAATACGGCCTATACCCACAGTGAATTGAGCTATTTCATCAAAGACGCGGCCCCCGCATTGGTGGTTTGTGATGGTGATGATTTAGGCTCTATTAAGGGCATTTGTGGTGAAAAATCCACCGTTCTGACCCTGAACGCGGATGGCGCCGGGACGCTGAGCGCTCAAGCAAACACAAAGATGAGCCACTTTGAAACGGTTGAGCGTGGCCCTGAGGATTTAGCGGCGTTGCTCTACACATCGGGTACGACAGGGCGTTCAAAAGGCGCGATGCTTTCGCATAAAAACCTATTGTCTAATGCGCAAAGTTTGACAGATCTTTGGCAAATCACTGACGCCGATCGCTTGATGCATGCGTTGCCGATTTTCCATACCCATGGATTGTTTGTGGCGATGAACACATCCTTGCTAGCCGGTGCACAGGTGCGTTTTATGGCAGCGTTTAACGCTGATACCATTGTTTCCGAGATGCCTGCATCAACCATGTTGATGGGTGTGCCAACCTTTTATACCCGCCTTCTGAAGGACGCACGATTGGATCGCGATTTGGTTAGATCGATGCGGTTGTTCGTTTCCGGATCAGCGCCCTTGTTGGCAGAAACACACACCGCTTTTGAAGAAAAAACCGGTCAGCGAATTCTGGAACGCTACGGTATGACCGAGACCAATATGATCACGTCGAACCCGTTTGACGGCGAGCGCCTCGCAGGTACTGTCGGTCATGCCCTCCCCGGTACTGAGGTCGAAATCACCGACAACGGCAAGCCAGTTGCGGACGGCGAAATCGGGATGATCGAAGTCCGTGGAGACAACGTATTTCAAGGGTATTGGAACATGCCCGAGAAGACGGCAGAAGAGCTGCGCGAAAACGGTTTCTTCATCACGGGCGATCTGGGGGTGAAGACTGCGGATGGGCGTGTTTCAATTGTTGGACGCCAAAAAGATTTAATTATCTCGGGCGGTTACAACATCTACCCCAAGGAAATCGAAGACGTGATTAACGACGTGGATGGTGTTCTTGAAAGCGCTGTATTTGGTGTGCCGGATGCGGACTTTGGCGAAAGTGTAATTGCCTCTGTTGTGTTGGGCGACACATCACTCAGTGCCGATCAAATCGCGTCAAAAGTAGAGCCGCATCTTGCGCGGTTTAAACAGCCAAGACGGTATTTAATCACGGACGCCCTGCCGCGAAATACGATGGGGAAAGTTCAAAAGAACGTCTTGCGTGCGGAATACAAAGATTAGCACTGATGCAAAAGCCTGACCTTGCGATGTAAGGTCAGGCGTCATCGACCATGTTAAACGGAATAATATTCGCGATACCATTCGACGAATTTAGCAACGCCTTCTGGAACAGAGGTTTTGGGGCTGTATCCTGTCAGGGTGTTGAGCAGCTGAGAATCTGCCCATGTAGCAGGAACATCGCCGGCTTGAATGGGCATCAAGTTTCGAATGGCCTCATTCCCCGTTGCGGTCTCAATGGCTTGAATAAAGGCATCTAGCTGAACGGCCTCTGAATTTCCGATGTTTACCACACGGAAGGGCGCGACTGGGGATAGGCTATCCCCTGCATGTGTTTGCGATGTCTCAGTATCAGCAGTTGGGCGCTGAGGGGGTGTTTCGATTAACAAACGGATAGCATGAACGAGGTCTTCGACATAGGTAAAGTCGCGCTTCATATCGCCGTAGTTATAAACATCGATCGGATCACCATCGATGATGGCTTTGGTGAACTTAAAGATCGCCATATCTGGACGACCCCATGGGCCGTAAACCGTGAAAAACCGGAACATAGTCACTGGGAGGTCAAACAAATGCGCATAGGAATGCGCCATGTTTTCGTTTGATTTCTTGGTCGCCGCATAAAACGACATTTGATGGTCTGCTTTATGGGTTTCCGCGTATGGCATCTTTGTGTTTGCGCCAAAAGCCGAAGAGGTTGAGGCCAGCAACATGTGTTTTGGTGGATAAGCACGCGCGGCTTCCAATAGCTCGAAGGTGCCAATCAAGTTGCTCTCGAGATACGCGCGTGGGTTATCGATTGAATACCGGACACCTGCTTGAGCGGCCAGATGAACAACAACCTCTGGCTGGTGTTCCGCGAATAGACCCATCAGTAGATCCGGCTCTTCGATCTTTGCATTTGTGACCGAGAAATTTTCATATTCCGTCAACAACGACTGGCGGCTGTCTTTTAGGCCGACGTCATAGTAATCGCTCAAACAGTCGACGCCTATGACCTTAAAGCCATCTTCTAACAATGACCGACATACGAAATATCCAATGAAGCCTGAAGAGCCAGTGACAAGTGCTGTGCGCATTTCCATATCCTAGTTTCCTGTACCAAAGGTCAAAGGTGAGAGCCGTTTGATCCAAGTGATTGGGTTTATCCTGACATCTGCGAAATGCCGCTAGAAATCAATACAGGATGGACTACGAGGGGTTATTTGCGTGCTGTACGCTCTAATCTACGCCGTAAAACCGCGCAGCATTCGCGCCAAAAATGGCCTTTCTGTTGGCTTCATCCTTGGTATAGGAGGTCGCAATTGCGAGCCATTGCGCGTAACTGCCTGCCAATGTCAAAACAGGCCAATCGCTTCCCCAAATTAGCCGATCCGCGCCAAATACTTTAAACAGATGCTCAACGAATGGCGTTAGGTCGCTTTCACTCCATTCGTTGCCTGCTTCGGTTAACAAGCCAGATAGTTTGCAATGAACACCATCAATCTCCGCCAGTGTGCTCATCTCTATTGCCCAACGCTCGAAATCACCATTCGCGATGTCCGGTTTTGCAGCATGATCGATAACGACCTTGAGCCTAGGGTGGCGCAACAAGAGCGTGTTCAAACGGCTTAGGTGTTTAGGCAAAACAAGGGCGTCGAAAACCAAGCCGTGATTTATCATGGCCTCGAACGTTGAGGTTAGGTCGTCTCGTAACATCCAATCAATATCGTCGATATCTTGGATCATCGGGCGAAGGCCCACCAATTTCGGATTTACGGCAAGGCTAGCGATATCCATAGCTGCCGTTGGGCTGGTGAAATCAACCCACCCAACGACGCCAAGAACGAACGGTGTCTTGTCAGCGATATCCAGTAGGAATTCAGTTTCCGCAATCGATGGAGCCGCCTGAATAAGGATTGTGCCATCGACGCTTTGTTGTCTCAAAATCGTTTCTAGATCTCTTGGCATGAAATCGCGGTATAACATCTCTAACGAAGGGGTTAACCAGTCGTAATCACCACGGCTAAGCTTCCAGAAGTGTTGATGGGCATCGATTATCACGGCGCTATCACACCCTTTTTGAGGATAATATTTCCGTACAAGCGCCCTTCGCCGGTCTGCACAACAGCAAAGGCGGTTTTGGCGCGATCATAGAAACTAAACCGCTCTAGATTTTTGATGGGCGCAGGGGTGTCAGCGGTTTCATTTATGATTTCTTGAAAGGCTTCGACGACGGGCGGCACGGCGTTTGGATCGTCTACGACTTGCATCACGATCGCTGGGTCTGCGACGAAAGAGTCGAGCGGCATGACCGTTAAAATAGCGCGCAGTACATCAGTCGCTAAAATCCCGTCTAGGCGATAGCAGCGATTTCCTACGCTTGTGCCTGGGAAATTCGCATCGGCAATCACGATCTCGTCTCCATGCCCCATTGCACTTAAGCTGTGCAATAAATCGGGGGACAAAATAGCAGGAATATTACGTAGCATTTGGGGTCTCCTCTGGGGTGGGGGTATCTGGAGCGATTAATTTTTCTGACTTCAGATCTGCCCATAAAGCAGTAGGGATTTGTTGCTTAAATATTGTTACGTTTTGTTGGATTTCTTGTGGGTTCGAGGCACCGGGAATGACGGTTTTAATGGCCGAATGTGCGAGTGGGAATTGAAGGGCCGCGGCAATTAACGGGGTGTCATGTGCATCGCAAACTCTCGTGATTTTTGCGACGCGGTCCATGATATCGGCCGGCGCAGGTTCGTAGTTATATCTGGCACCTTCGACTGCGCCGGTGGCTAGGATGCCGGAATTGTATGGGCCGCCAAGGATGATTCCAACGTCGCGTGCGATGCAAAGTGGGAGGAAGCTCTCAAGGGGTTCCTGTTCCAGCAAGGTGTAGCGGCCCGCTAACAAAAAGGTGTCAAAGTCAGCCTCATGCAGCAGTTTCTCACAAATTTCCCACGTGTTTACGCCTGCACCGATTGCGGTAATTTGTTCGTTATCTTTCAGTTCAGTCAGTGCGCGATATCCACCACCAGAAAAGAGTTGGTGAAGGTATTTTTCCTCACCTTGCTGGCCATGCGTACCAGCATCAATGTCATGTAGCATCAAGATATCGATTTGATCTGTGCCAAGGCGCTTGGTGCTTTGCGCGAAGCTTTTCATGATACCGTCGTAGGTGTAATCAAACACGATACGTTTTTGTGGAACATCAACAAATGCTTCGGGCGTGACCTCTTCGGGCTCGCAGTCTAGAAGCAGACGCCCAACTTTGGTTGAGAGCGTCAATTCGGAAATATCAAAATTGGGTAATGCTGTCCCCACACGTTGCTCCGCGCGCCCCAAACCATATTGCGGGGCCGTATCAAAATATCGGATTCCGGCATCCCAAGCCGCACGCAGTGTCGCCTGTGCATCAGAGTCAGCCACTTTTCGATATAAGTTGCCTAGTGGAGCTGTACCGAAACCCAGTTGTGTCAGTTGTAAGGGCTTTGAGGTCCGTTGATTTAAAAGACGCGTTTGTGTGAGTTTCATTGAGTTACCTATGTCAGGCCGTACGGAAATATCCCGGATACTGGCTTTCTAGTGGGGTTATTCGATCGATGAGTTGGCGCAAATGTAACGACATAAAGCGGCGCGCTTCTTCGCTATCTTGAGCTTTGATAGCGTCGAAAATGCGTTGGTGTTCTGCGAGGGCTTCTTCTGGGCGGCCTTCCTCTGGCAACAAAAGTAAACGGGCGCGTCGTAACTGAAGTGACATTTGGCCGGCTGCGGCGACCACTTTTGGGAAACCTGTAAAGCCAAGGATAAGCTCATGAAATTCTACGTCTGCTTCAAAAAAACCTTGGTAATCTTTGTCATCGATCAACAGGCTTTGCAGGCGCAGATTGCGTGACAGTTTCAACAATTGGTCATCGCTTCGTTCTTGGGCCACTTTGGTGACTGCTGCGACCTCGACGGCTTCACGAAGAAAGCTCTCTTCGCGCAGCTCTGATGACGACAGTTGAGATACTCTGGTCGCTGATTGTGGAATGATATCGACGAGCCCTTCGGAGGAAAGCTTGCCCAAAGCTTCTGACACGGGTGATCTCGAAACGCCTAACTGTTCGCATAAAGCGCCTTTTCGCAAAACCATCCCAGGGTCAAAAGACATATCAAGAATGCTGTTGCGCAACGCGGTATATACCCGTTGGCCAAGAGGGCCTTCGTGGCCTTCAATATCTAATTTGAATTTATGGTCGTACATTTGTGGCCCTTTTCAACTGACATGTTAGTTGACAGGTGTTGCAAGTCAAGCTAACACTTCATTTTAGCAAGCAGGTCAGCGAGCGACCAGAGAAGAGGGTGAAATGAGTCATCAAAATCGACTTTTGAAGTTGCATGCCAACGACAACATCGCAGTGGCCCTTGCTGATATTGCGGTAGGAGACGCAGTCGATATCGTGGATTTTGATCTGCGGCAGTCGGTTAAGCGGGGCCATAAGGTTGCTGTGACGGCCATTTTGGCTGGGCAAAATGTTCTTCGGTACGGACAAATCATCGGGCAGGCAACGTGCGATATTGCTGCAGGCGAACATGTTCATGTTCAAAACCTTGGTATGGGTGAGCACGCGCAAAATTATAATTTCGCAAGCGAGAACGATCCGCTACAGCCTTTGGAGCAGAACCGCACTTTTGATGGGTATCACCGCGCAGATGGGCGGGTCGGTACACGCAACTATCTCGGTATTTTAACATCCGTAAACTGTTCGGGTTCTGTGGCAAAGTTCATCGCTGAAGCGGCTGAAAAAGGCGGTATGCTCGAAGATTTCCCAAATATTGATGGGATCGTTCCGATCACTCATGGGACAGGCTGTGGGATGTCAGGTGATAACGAAGGTTATGCTACATTATTTCGCACCTTAAGTGGTTACGCTCAGCATCCAAATTTTGGCGGCATTCTATTGATCGGGCTTGGTTGTGAGGTGATGCAGGTTTCTGCCCTAGTTGACGGTCGCCCAATTCGAGCGGATGGCGCTTTGCGCTACATGACGATCCAGCAAGAGGGCGGTACGCGAAAGACCATCGAAAAGGGTTTAGAAGAATTACGCGGAATCGCCGAATTGGCTAACGTTGCGACTCGCAAACCGGCCCCAATTTCAGAGTTAATGGTCGGAATGCAATGTGGCGGATCTGATGGTTATTCAGGCATTACGGCCAACCCAGCCCTTGGTGCAGCGTCTGATCTCGTTGTCCGTCATGGTGGTACAACAATTCTATCTGAAACGTCGGAAATATATGGCGCTGAACACCTGTTGACCCGTCGCGCGGTGTCGACTGAAGTGGGTGAAAAGCTCATCGAACGTGTTCGCTGGTGGGAAGATTACACTGCTCGCAATGACGGTGAGATGGACAACAACCCAAGCCCTGGCAACAAGCGCGGTGGTTTGACGACGATCCTTGAAAAGTCGCTCGGCGCTGTTGCCAAAAGCGGAACCGCACCGTTGAGCGGGGTCTATAAATTTGGTGAAAAGATCGACACCAAAGGCTTTGTATTTATGGATAGCCCGGGTTTTGATCCTTGTTCGGTCACAGGGCAAATTGCCTCTGGAGCAAACTTGATTGTCTTTACGACAGGGCGTGGTTCGGTGTCTGGCTATATGCCAACCCCTTGCATCAAGGTTGCCACCAATTCTGAGATGTACGCGCGTATGTCTGATGACATGGATATCAACTGCGGTGACATTATTAGCGAGGGAGTCAGCCTTTCCGCAAAAGGCGAGGACATGTTCGAAATGTTCCTCCGCATTGCCTCTGGCGAGCAAACAAAAAGCGAAGAGCTCGGATTTGGTGGGGTCGAATTCGTCCCATGGCAAATCGGCGCTGTGATGTGATCGAGGAACGCTTCATGACTCTAAAAGGCAAAACAATCCTGATTACTGCTGCCGGTCAAGGAATGGGTGCCGCCAGTGCTGTTGCTTGTGCCCAAGCGGGTGCCAAAGTGATTGCGACCGATCTGAGTTTGCAATTGCTAGAAAAACACCAAGGTATTGAAGGTATCGAGGTTCGTCAATTGGACGTGACGGACTCCGACGTTATCGCTTCTTTGGCCGCGTCTCTTCCGGACCTTGATGGCCTTTTTAACTGCGCGGGCGTTGTTCATCATGGTACAATCTTGGACCTGACAGATGCGGATTGGGAGTTTGCATTAAGCCTGAATGTGACTTCGATGATGCAGATGTGTCGTGCGTTTTTGCCCGGTTTGTTGCGCCAGTCCGAAAAGACTGGAAGCGCTTCGATTTTGAATATGTCTTCGATGGCCTCTTCGGAAAAAGGGTTCGTTCAACGTACTGCGTATGGGGCAACAAAAGCTGCGGTTATTGGTTTGACCAAAGCAATTGCTGCCGACTTTGTACAGCAGAACGTGCGCTGTAATGCTCTGTGTCCTGGCACTGTTGATACCCCGTCCTTGCAAGGCCGGATTAATGCCGCCGCAGACCCTATTCAGGCGAAAAGGGATTTTATCGCTCGTCAACCGATGGGGCGCTTGGCCGACGTTGACGATCTAACACCAACGATCTTGCACTTGCTGTCTGATGCTTCTCGTTTTGTGACTGGTCAAACGTTTTTGGTCGATGGTGGGGTGACAATTTAATGCGTCATTTGGTTTGGGAGGACTTCAACGCATGACTTTTCTGGTAGAGATGAAAGGGATCGATAAACGGTTTCCCGGCGTTCATGCGCTTAAGTCAGTGCAGTTTGATCTGCGCGCAGGTGAAGTGCACGCGTTGATGGGTGAGAACGGTGCCGGTAAGTCGACATTGATGAAAATCATGTCGGGAATTTACGCGCGTGATGGTGGCAAGATGCTTGTCGATGGAAAGCCCGTTGCACCTGACAGCCCCCGTGCGGCGCAAGATCTTGGTATAGGAATTATCCATCAGGAACTTAGTCTGATGAACGACCTGACGGCGGCCCAGAATGTACTGATCGGTCGAGAACCGCGTCGGCGTTTTGGGCGGTTGGATGAAGCGGCTCTGAATGAAAAAGTCTCTGAGATCTTTGCTTCGCTCAATCTAGATATGGATCCGCGCACACAGGTGAGCACCCAGACAATTGCGCGCCAACAATTGATCGAGATCGCAAAAACCCTGTCTTATAACCCGCGTGTTCTTATTATGGACGAACCTACGGCAGCTTTAAACGACGTCGAAATCTCTGAATTGTTTGCATTGGTAGATAAGCTCAAGGCCGATGGTGTTGGTATTGTCTATATCAGCCACCGTATGGATGAAATTAAGCGGATTGCTGATCGTGTAACTGTTCTTCGTGATGGGGCATATATTGATACTGTCGATGCGGCAGACACACCGCTGCCTAAAATCATTCAATTGATGGTTGGCCGCGAAGTTACTCAAGAGACACCAGACATTCCCAACACAGCCGAGAACCCTGTTGCTCTCGAGGTTCGTAATCTGACTCGTGGCAAGGATGTTCAGAACGTTAGTTTCGATGTGCGCAAGGGTGAGATCCTTGGATTTGCCGGCCTGATGGGGGCTGGCCGAACCGAAACAGCACGCCTTATTTTTGGGGCTGATACCCGCGACAGCGGCGAAATTTTGATAGCTGGCCAATCGGTGAATGTGCGTAGCCCTGCAGATGCTGTGGCCTGTGGTGTCGGATATTTGTCCGAGGACCGCAAACATTTTGGACTGGCGGTCGATATGACGGTTCGCGCCAATATTGCGATGACCAACCTATCTAAGTTTACCAACAAAGCCGGCATTCTTGATGAGAATGCCATGAAGAAAACAGCTGCCGACTATATTGAACGGCTCGGGATACGTACACCTTCAGACAGGCAGGACGTCCGCCTTTTGTCTGGTGGTAATCAGCAAAAAGTAGTGATCGCGAAATGGTTGTTACGTGATTGCGATGTTCTGATTTTCGATGAACCAACCCGTGGAATCGATATCGGTGCAAAATCGGAAATTTATGCGCTGCTTGAAGATTTGGCGGCACAGGGCCGTGCGATCATTGTGATTTCTTCGGAACTACCTGAGGTGCTGCGTCTTTCACATCGGATCGCTGTCATGTGCGAAGGGCGTATGACCGGAATTATAAACCGCACAGACGCCACTCAGGAAAACATCATGGAACTCGCGACACAAACTGCCAAAATTAAGGAAACGACTCAATGACTTCATCCAGCACAACGACGACATTGGGTTTTCTGAAACAGCTGTCAGCCAGTGGCGCATTTCAAAAAATCTTAGCGTTTGCCAGCCTTGTGATGCTGTTGATCGGCTTTAGCATCGCATCGCCGAATTTTATGCAAACAGCAAACATGATCGCAATTTTGCAGGCGACATCTGTTAATGGCATTCTTGCAATTGCGGCGACGCTCGTGATTATCACTGGAGGTATCGATCTGTCTGTAGGCACGTTGATGACATTCACGGCCGTTATGACCGGTGTCGTATTGACCAACGTTGGCCTGCCATTGCCGCTTGGGGTCGTAACAGGGATCGCGACGGGTGCGTTCTGCGGCTTTATTTCCGGTACTTTTGTCGCGAAACTTAAAATACCGCCGTTTATCGCTACACTTGGTATGATGCTTATTCTTAAAGGCTTGAGCCTTGTCGTATCAGGTACGCGCCCAATCTATTTCAACGACACTCCTGGTTTTGATCTGATCTCACGTGGATCGTTGATCGGAGAAGTATTCCCTGCGCTGCCGATCCCGAATGGCGTTTTGATCCTGTTTGTTGTTGCGGGCTCCGCCTCGTACATTTTGAGCAGAACGGTCTTGGGCCGGTATTGTTTTGCACTTGGTAGCAATGAGGAAGCTGTTCGTTTGTCTGGCGTCAATACTGACCGTTGGAAGATCGCAATTTATACGCTTTCAGGTGCTATCGTTGGCATTGGCGGATTGATCATCGCATCCCGCCTGAATTCCGCGCAGCCAGCGCTGGGCTTGGGTTATGAACTCGAGGCTATCGCTGCCGTGGTTATTGGCGGCACGTCGTTGTCGGGCGGGCGTGGAACGATCCTTGGCACCTTGATTGGTGCTTTGATCATGGCGGTTTTGCTGAATGGGCTGCGTATTTTGTCGGTAGCGCAAGAATGGCAAACAGTTGTGACCGGAGCGATCATTATTCTCGCTGTCTACGCGGATATCGTCCGCCGTCAGAAAAGCACATGAGACTTTAATACAGAAGGGGCGAAAAGCCCCCAGCCACGACATCATTTAAAATGGAGGAACTAACAATGATGAATAGAAGAACAATGATCGGTAGCCTAGGTGCTGCTACGGTACTATCCAGTGTTACTGTCGCGATTGGCGAAACAAGAGCATACATTCCTTTGATTTCAAAAGGGTTCTCGCACCAGTTTTGGCAGGCGGTAAAGCTTGGTTCAGAAAAAGCCGCAGCTGAGTTTGGTGTTGAAGTGACGTTTGAAGGCCCAGACAACGAGGGTCAGGTGGACCGTCAGATCGATATGCTTGCAGCTGCTCTTGCTAAGAAGCCAGCAGCGGTCGGTTTTGCTGCGGTTGACAGCCAAGCGTCCATTCCAATGCTGCGTCAGATTGATGCCGCAGGCATCCCAGTGATCGCGTTTGACAGTGGTGTTGATAGCGATATTCCAGTGACAACGTGTACAACGGATAATCTTGCTTCGGCAGCTTTGGCCGCTGACGAAATGGCGAAAGCCATTGGTGGCGCTGGTAAAGTAGCGATTATTTCGCATGACCAAACCAGCCGTACAGGTATCGACCGAGTTGTTGGATTTGAAGAGCAAGTCAAGGCGAAGTATCCTGATATCGAAATTGTTACGGTTCAATATGGTGGTGGTGACCACTTGATTTCTACAGAGATCACGAAATCAATCTTGTTCGCGAACCCAGACATCAAAGGCATTTTTGGTGCGAATGAAGGGTCGGCGATTGGTATTGTGAACGGTGTTGTTGAGAGTAATTCAGACATTGTCATTATCGGTTACGATAGCGGTGCAGCGCAAAAAGAAGCAGTGCGTTCAGGTGTAATGTCAGGTGCGATTACGCAGAACCCCGTTGGGATCGGTTACGAGACAGTTAAAGCTGCTGTTTTGACGGTTAAGGGTGAAGCTGTGCCAAAGATTATCGACACTGGTTTCTTCTATTACACATCTGAAAATATGGACGATGATCAAATCGCAGCGGTTCTGTACGATTGATCTAAAAAACTGCAGCCCGAGCTTGTTTGGGCTGCACTTTAATTCCCTATAAAAATTCGAGGACGAGATGAAGCTTTTGCGTTACGGCCCTGCTGGGCAGGAGAAACCCGGTTGTTTAGATTTTGATGGGCGCGTGCGTGACCTTTCCGAACATGTCGCAGATATTGCGGGGTCTGCTCTGCTACCGGAGACTATAACGAAGCTTAAGTTGCTCGATATGAATGAGCTTCCCCTTGTAGAGGGAACGCCACAACAAAGTTTGCGTTTGGGACCGTGTGTCGGCCAAACGGGTAAATTTATTTGTATAGGTTTGAATTATGCGGATCATGCTGCTGAGAGCGGCCTCGAAGTGCCGCCAGAACCTGTAATTTTCAACAAATGGACCTCGTCGATTGTCGGCCCAGATGATGATGTCCAAATCCCTCGCGGCTCAGTTAAAACCGATTGGGAGGTCGAGTTGGGTGTCGTTATCGGCAAAGGCGGAGCTTACATAGACGAAGCCAATGCCATGGATTACGTTGCTGGGTTTTGCGTGGTGAATGATGTGTCCGAGCGTGAATTTCAGATCGAACGGGCAGGTACTTGGGACAAGGGGAAAGGGTGCGATACCTTTGGTCCAACTGGCCCATGGCTTGTAACGCCAGATGAGATCGATGATTTCAACGCACTGGACATGTGGCTTGAGGTTGATGGCACACGTTACCAAGAGGGTTCTACAGCTACGATGGTTTATAAGGTTCCACATCTAATTGCGTATTGCTCGCAGTTTATGAGCTTACAGCCTGGTGACATTATTTCTACCGGTACACCGCCTGGCGTTGGTATGGGTCACAAGCCGCCAAAGTACCTCGGGGGCGGTGAAGTGATGACCTTGGGAATTGAAGGGCTTGGTGTTCAAACCCAGAAAGTTAAAGCTGCACGATAGGAACTGGGCCGCAAATTCAGACTTAATCGTATTTGGTTATCTAACCAGCCTTGAGGACAGAATGTAATGTGTAATCATTTGTTCCCAGAGAGGGCCCTTGCAACAGGGCCCCTTTTTGCCGTCTGTACCTTTAACAGAAGCGAACTATGTCGTTTCGACTGTGTCCCTAGCGAGCGCCACGATAGAGAGCCGAGCTCCTAAGGTATTCCGATAATACTTCCGTATGGCGGGTGATTGAAATTTAGCCAGCACTTAACGCCAGAGCTACGACAGCTATCATCAAAAGTGCCATACAAATATTGATCCGCTGTTGTACCTTTTCCTCAAGGTTTAATGATCTAAGCCGGACGCCGGCCATCAACCAAATTAAGTGAATAGGAATCCAGACTACATTTAGCAGTACTAGCTTCACAATCGTTTCTAACCATAGAGACTGAGGTAAAAAACCAAACCCCGAGAATAGAGTGGTCGCCACGACGTAGGCTTTCGGGTTGATCGGTTGCAGTCCTAAGCCATTCCAAAAACCCAGCCGTTTCTCAGGTTTGATAAACCCGACTCGACTTCCCGCGTTGGCGATACGCCAAGCTAAAAATAGTAGGTAACATATAGACAACGTCAAAAGTAAAAGCCGCAACCAAGGCACCGCAAGCACGACGGTTGCGATGCCCGAGATGACCAGTATGGATACCAAATTATTCCCTACAAAAAGACCGCCAACATAAGCGAGGCCGGATTTGTAACCATACGCAGCTCCGACGCCTGCGGTTGATAAGACACCTGGGCCGGGTGTGATCAGCAGGAAGAAAACAGCCAGTATGAATTCAACCACAGGAATTAGTCCTTAAAGGTGCGCGCATTCAGAGACTGCACTGATAACGGTACCGTTTTTGAGATGTTGCAATAAGTTGTCGACGGTCAAAGATCCCATCTCTGCGCGAGTTTCTACTGTCGCGCTACCTACGTGCGGTAACAACGTGACATTGGAAAGGTCGCGCAGTGCTTGAGGAACATGAGGTTCGGCTTCAAACACATCCAATCCAGCCCAGCCCAGCTTTCCCGACTGCAACGCATCGATCATCGCAGCTTCATCTACGGCGGAACCGCGACTGACATTAATCAATGTTCCCTTTGGGCCCAGTGCTTCGATAACATCAGCATTTACAATCTTGTTGGTTGAAGGCCCCCCGGGCGTGATACAGATCAATACATCAGCGTCCTTCGCCATTGCTGTGAGATTGTCGTAGTAAGGAAAGCTAACGTCCTTTTTGCTTCGCGAATGGTAAATAATTTTCGTACCCCAAGGGGCCAACTTATCGGCAATCGCCTGCCCAATACGCCCTAGCCCCAGAATACCTACGGTTTGATTGTCTGCAGTACGGGTCAAAGGCGCGCCGCCTTTTGCTTCCCAGTCACCAGTACGAACATAGGTGTCGTCTCGTAGAACCTCACGGTAACACGAGAGCATCAGCAAAACGGCAGTTGTAGCGACTTCTTGGTTCAGCACATTGGGTGTGTGGGTAACAATGATCCCACGGCGGGCAGCTTCGACCGCGTCGATGGCATCATACCCAACACCGTACCCGCTGATGACTTTAAGATTGGGGAGTGAAGCCATCAGTTCCGGCTTTACTCCATCATGACCGTTCGTAACGACGTAGGTGATCTTGTCTGCGGGGTAAGCATCCAACTGGTGAATGGTAAATGCGGAAGCCAAACGATCCCGCATTTGGTCTGTAATGCCGCCGATTTGTAAGAGGTCAGGCATCTTCGTTTACCGTTTGTTGTTGCTGACCAAGGCCTTCTATTGTCAACGACATCACGTCACCTTTCTTAAGATAAACTGGCTGGGGTTTCATACCCATTCCAACCCCGGGAGGCGTACCTGTGGTGATGACGTCACCTGGATGCAGTGTCATCAGAGAAGAAAGGTGTTCGATGATTTCAGAGACGGTAAAAATCATCGTTGAGGTATTGCCGGTTTGCATCCGCTTACCGTTCACGTCCAACGACATTGCCAGGTTTTGTACATCTTCGATTTCATCCCGCGTGACGAGCCAAGGGCCGGTAGGCCCAAAAGTGTCGCAGGATTTACCCTTGGTCCATTGCCCCGTTAGCTGGGTTTGGAAGTGACGTTCAGATACGTCGTTTACGATGCAGTAGCCTGCAACGTGATCTAAAGCGTCTTCTTTCGAAACATATTTGGCGGTCTTTCCGATGACGACACCTAGTTCGACCTCCCAATCTGTATGAGTGGATCCGCGCGGCATGACGACGTCGTCATACGCACCGACAATAGCAGAATTTGCTTTGAAAAATAAGATTGGATGCTTTGGGATTTCAGCGCCAGTTTCTGCCGCATGATCAGAGTAATTTAAACCAATGCACAGAAACTTTCCGATGTTGCCAACACAAGCTCCAATTCTTGGAGAGCCCTCAATCACTGGTAAGCTGGAGTGATCCAAATTTTTCAGAACCGCGATAGTCTCATCACTCAAGGTCTCTCCGCTAATATCGGGAACGTGCTCCGACAAATCGCGCAGCAAACCAGCATTGTCGATCATTCCTGGTTTTTCTGCGCCCATGGCACCGTAACGTACAAGTTTCATTGTTTTGCTGTCCTTTGTCTTGATTATTGTCCAGACCAACCGCCGTCGATGACGTGCGGATGCCCTGTTGTGAAGCCAGACTCGTCACTGGCCAGATAAACGACCAACGCGGCTATTTCTTCCGCGGTCGCGACACGTCCCATCGGTTGGCGCGATACGAATTGTTTCATGGCTTCGTCTTGGCTTCCCAATTGTTTACCAAGTGCGTCAACGCGGTCGCGCCAGCTTGGACTTTCTACCGTTCCCGGGCAGATACAATTGCAACGGATTCCTTTATCTACGTAATCGACAGCCACTGATTTTGTTAGACCAATAACGGCAGCTTTTGTAGTCCCGTAAATGAAACGATTTGGGGCGCCAATGACCGAACTAGCTGCCGAAGACATATTGATAATTGAGCCACCACCACGTTCCAGCATCAGGGGTAACGCCGCCTGAATTGTCCTGATCATAGACCGTACATTTAGATCAAATGCGAATTCAATTTCGTCGTCTTTAGCGTCTTGAATTGAACCGTTGTGAACAAATCCAGCGCAGTTAAAAAGTACGTCTGGTTTTGCTCTTGCGACGCCTGAATTAACGCTCTGTGTATTCATCGCGTTCAGCTCAAAAGTTTCGATATTTTGGATGTTCAGGTCACGAATCTCGGCAAGTGCGTTGGCGTTTATGTCGGTTGCGAAAACTTGTGCGCCTTCTTTCGCCATAGCAATGGCAGAGGCACGGCCAATCCCTTGACCTGCAGCGGTGACCAGCACGCGCTTCCCATTAAGCCGTTGATTTGACATATTTTAAACTCCTCCTTCTCCCTTGCGAATGGGGCGTTTCCCGTAGCAGATTTCGATCCAACTGTTCGGAGGTATCGCTGTCGGGGTGGTCCTTTTTCGCATTTGCTTTAGCCTAGGGCAGAGATTTTGGGATGACCACACCTCTTTTGTGAATAAGATATTTAAGGACGATGCTATGGCTAAACCACGGAAAATCACGCTTATCGGAACTGGCCTGATGGGGGTTCCGATGTCGCGAAATTTGATGGCGGCTGGACACGATTTGACCGTCTGGAACCGATCGGAAACTCGGGCGAAGCCATTGGTCAAAGAAGGCGCGAAAACGACGTTGACTGCAGCTGGTGCTATCGTCGACGCAGACGTGATTATTACAATGCTGTCGGACGGTTTTGCGACCCAGGCACTGTTGGCCGATGTGGCCTTTCAAAAGGCGCTTCGACATGGGATGATTTGGCTCGATATGTCGAGTGCCAAGCCTGAACATGCCCGTGAACAATCGAAGTTTTTAGGCACCTTCGGAGTGTCACATTTAGACGCTCCTGTTTCAGGGGGAACAAAGGGTGCCGAAGCTGGTAGCCTTGCG
>JALZUL010000197.1 GCA_023301665.1 Ascidiaceihabitans sp. | reverse complement strand
ATGGCAGCTATATTAGCTGGCTTACGTAGGAAGAATTGGGTTTGGCGTTTGGGCGTCAAATTGTGATACATGGGGCGCTCGCCTCTGGTGGACTGACCAAACGTGTTGTAGAGGAAGCCCAGCGGTTACGGGGCGTGCGACGCGCAAGTATAGATGGTGAGGTTTCTGACTCCGCCCATCTGAAAGGATAGACGAGCTAAATGAGCGATACTGACGGTAAAAAAACATTGGGTCTGAGCGGCGGCGCCCGCCCAGGCAATGTGAAGCAAAGCTTCAGCCACGGACGGACTAAGAACGTCGTCGTCGAGACCAAGCGTAAGCGCGTTGTGGTGCCAAAACCTGGCGCGGCAAACAGAGCGAATGCAGCAGCGCCGTTGGGTGTAAGCGATCCATCCAAGCGCCCTGCAGGGATTTCCGATGCTCAAATGGAGCGTCGCTTGAAAGCTGTTCAGGCCGCCAAGGCCCGTGAAGCCGAAGAGCAGGCGGCACGCGAAGCAGATGAAAAAGCCCGCGCCGAGGAGCGTGAGCGCCGTCGTGCTGAAATCGACGCTAAAGAAGCGGAAGAAAAAGCTCGCGAAGAAAGCCTGAAAGCGAAAGCTGAGGAAGAAGCTCGCAAAGCAAAAGAAGCTGAAGCAGCAGCGCAAGCTGCAGCTGCTCCAGCCCCTGCGCCTTCAGCTCCTCGTGCGACGCCAAATCGTGGCGGACCAGCACCTGCAGCGACGCCGCGTAAAAATGAGCGTGAAGCTCAAGCCCGTCCAAAAGGCGGTCGTGATGATGGTCGCCGTGGCGGTAAATTGACTGTGAACCAAGCTTTGACTGGTGGTGCAGGTCGTCATCGTTCGATGGCATCTATGAAGCGTAAACAAGAGCGCGCCCGTCAAAAAGCGATGGGCGGTACTGTTGAGCGCGAAAAGGTGTTGCGTACTGTAAACCTGCCCGAGGCTATTGTGGTTTCTGAATTGGCCGCGCGTATGACTGAGCGTGTCGGTGATGTTGTTAAATCACTTATGACAATGGGCATGATGGTAACGCAAAACCAAACCATCGACGCGGATACTGCTGAACTGATCATCGAAGAATTCGGTCACACCGTTAATCGCGTTTCTGATGCGGACGTCGAAGACGTGATTAATGTTGTCGAAGAAAACCAAGATGACCTGAAACCACGTGCACCAGTTGTCACAATCATGGGTCACGTTGACCACGGTAAGACATCTTTGCTCGATGCACTTCGTAATGCGAAAGTCGTGTCCGGCGAAGCTGGCGGGATCACGCAGCATATTGGTGCTTATCAGGTTAAGACAAAAAGCGGTGCGATGTTGTCGTTCCTTGATACACCGGGTCACGCGGCGTTTACGTCAATGCGTTCTCGTGGTGCTCAAGTGACAGATATCGTTGTTCTGGTTGTCGCTGCGGACGATGCTGTGATGCCACAGACGGTCGAGGCGATTAACCATGCCAAAGCCGCTGGCGTTCCTATGATTGTTGCGATCAACAAGATCGACAAGCATGAAGCCAATCCGCAAAAAGTGCGTACTGATTTGCTTCAACACGAAGTGATCGTTGAAGCATTGTCTGGTGATGTTCAAGACGTCGAAGTTTCAGCGCAAACTGGTCAAGGCCTTGATCAATTACTTGATGCTATTGCTCTGCAATCTGAGATTCTCGAACTTAAAGCTAACCCAGATCGCGCAGCTCAAGGCGCTGTGATTGAAGCGAAGCTTGACGTCGGTCGCGGTCCGGTTGCGACTGTTCTGATCCAAACTGGTACTTTGCGCCAAGGCGACATTTTTGTTGTGGGCGAAAAATACGGTAAGGTTCGTGCGTTGATCAACGATAAGGGTGAACGCATCAAAGAAGCGGGTCCTTCAGTTCCTGTTGAAGTTCTTGGTCTTAACGGCACACCTGCAGCGGGCGACGTTTTGAACGTGACTGAGACAGAAGCACAAGCTCGTGAGATTGCGGAATATCGTGAGAAAGCCGCGAAAGATAAGCGCGCAGCTGCTGGTGCGGCGACCACGCTAGAGCAATTGATGGCGAATGCTAAAGCGAACGAGAGTGTTAGCGAATTGCCGATCTTGGTAAAAGCGGACGTTCAAGGTTCTGCGGAAGCGATCGTGCAAGCCATGGAAAAAATCGGTAACGATGAAGTTCGCGTTCGTGTTCTACACTCAGGTGTGGGCGCGATTACAGAGACTGACATTGGTTTGGCTGAAGCGTCAAATGCACCCGTCATTGGCTTTAATGTTCGCGCAAACGCTACAGCGCGTAATACGGCCCATCAGAAAGGTGTCGAAATTCGTTACTACTCGGTTATTTATGACCTTGTGGATGACGTGAAAGCTGCGGCATCTGGCTTGCTAAGCGCCGAAATCAGAGAGAACTTTATTGGGTACGCAACCATTAAAGAGGTCTTCAAGGTTACTGGTGTTGGTAAGGTGGCTGGTTGTATGGTTACCGAAGGTGTTGCACGCCGTTCTGCGGGTGTTCGTTTGTTACGTGACAACGTGGTTATTCACGAGGGCACACTGAAAACGCTTAAGCGCTTCAAGGACGAAGTTGCTGACGTTAAATCTGGTTACGAATGTGGTATGGCGTTTGAACGTTATGAGGACATCCGTGCAGATGACGTTATTGAGATCTTTGAACGCGAAGAGATCACACGCACGCTAGACTAAGCGGTTTGATCGAAATCAATAAAAAAGGGGAAGGTTTTAACCTTCCCCTTTTTCGTTTCAAATTCGGTTTATTTAAAGCCAATCCCTCAAGATTGGAATGAGCGGGATATCAGCGGCGGGCATTGGGTAATCCCGTAATTGATTTGGGCGCACCCATTTTAGGGCTTGGTTTTCACGAGACATCGGGGTGCCTTCCCATTTGCGGCAGGCAAATAACGGCATGAGCAGATGGAAATCTTCGTAGCTATGGCTCGCGAATGTGAGCGGCGCTAAGCAGCTTTCCCAGGTATTGATGCCGAGCTCTTCTTCGAGCTCGCGGATAAGGGCGGCTTCAGGGGTTTCCCCAACCTCAACCTTACCGCCGGGAAACTCCCAAAGGCCTGCCATTGATTTGCCTTCGGGTCGTTGGCCTAACAGGACGCGGCCGTCGACATCAATCAGGGCTACGGCGGAAACAAGAACAACCTTCATGAGCGATAATCTGCGTTGATAGAAATATAGCCGTGCGTCAAATCGCAGGTCCATACGGTGGTCGATCCTTCACCCATTCCTAGGTCGATTGTTATGTTGATCTTTTGTTTTTTCATCAAAGCGGCAGCGTCCGCTTCGCGGTAGTCTGGATTAACCCAGCCCTTTGTCGCAACGTTTACATCGCCGAATGAGATTGAAATTAAATCGCGGTCTGCTGGTGCACCCGATTTACCAATAGCCATAACGATCCGACCCCAATTGGGATCCTCGCCAGCAATTGCTGTTTTAACAAGCGGCGAATTTGCGATGGCCAGCGCATGGGTTTTTGCAACCCTATCATCGACGGCACCAGTTACCTGTATTTCTACAAGCTTGGTCGCGCCTTCACCGTCGCGCACTACTTGTTGAGCGAGGTCAAGCATGAGGCTGTGCAATGCAGATGCGAAATCGTCATTCCCCAAAGCATCAATGCCAGAGGCACCAGTAGCAGCCATGATTAGGCTATCGGACGTGGATGTGTCGCTATCGACGGTGATGCAATTGAATGTCTGATCTGCGGTATCGGATACTAGCTTTTGCAATTCTGATTGCTCAAATAAAGCGTCGGTAAAAATGTAGACCAGCATTGTCGCCATATCGGGCGCGATCATACCTGAGCCTTTGGCGATCCCAACAATCTGCACGACCTTACCATCTATTTCTACAGATTGTGCAGAACCTTTAGCATAGGTGTCGGTTGTCATGATGGCTTTGGCGGCGGTCTCGACACCAGTCGCAGTTTGATTTGCTTCCAATGTTTTGAGACTGTCAATAATACGGTCGTGCGCAAGTGGTTCGCCTATGACGCCGGTTGATGACGTAAAGATACGGTTCTCAGGAACGCTACATGTTCTCGAAACTGCGTTACAAATTGCGTTCACCGACTCCTGACCATTCTTGCCAGTAAAAGCATTGGCGTTACCGGAATTAACAAGGATCGCTGCGGGCGCAGAAGTGTCTGCGCCCAGCTTTGACTGACAATCCAACACCGGAGCCGCCCGCGTCGTGGATTTGGTGAATACACCCGCAATCGAAGTACCCGCGCTAAGTTTCGCAAGCATGACATCGTCACGTCCTTGATACCGTACGCCCGCAGCGACGGTTGCGAATGTGACGCCATCTACTGCTGGCAAATCAGGGAACTGGCCTGGCGCCAGCGGAGATTTTGTCATTGTGTCGACCATTTTAGTTATTCGATAATCGCGAGGTCGCCAATGATCGCAGGATCAATACCTTCAGCTCCGGTTTCATCGATCTCAGCATTGGCGCGCAAGTTTTCAATAACCGCATTTACGGCGGTCTCTTGAATTTGACCCTGAAGCTGTGCGCGCGCTTCTTCCAAAGTTGGCGCGTTAGAGTTGCGGGTTTCATTCAAAATAATGACGTGCCAGCCGAATTGGGTTTCCACTGGTGCAGATACAGTGCCGACTTCGAGCTCAACGACAGCCGCCTCAAAGGAAGGAACCATTGCCCCTTTGCCAAACCAACCCAAAGAACCACCATTTGGACCCGATGGCCCAGTTGATTTTTCTTGTGCCGTTGCTGCGAAATCTGCGCCACCGTCTAGATCAGCTTTGATCGCAAGTGCCTCTTCTTCGGTTTCGACAAGAATGTGGGATGCATTGTATTCTTGTGTGGGTTCTACATTTGCGTATTCCGCATTGTAGGCTTCTTGGATGGCTTCGTCTGTCAAAGCTTCTGCCAATGCGGCCTCAACACGTTCCCCAGCGATCAAAGAACGTTCTTCGTTTTCCAAAGACAAAGACACACGTGGTGGCAAATCGCCGGAAAAATCATCTGCCAAAAGCGTTTGATCGACAAGTTGCTTGAGGATGCCGTCAAACAAAACATTTGCCGGCAACTGTTGATATTGCTCTGGCAACGTCGCGCGCGCGACAATCATATGACCGATAGTGATGTCTTTGCCATTTACTGTCGCAACGACTGTGCTTGCGTCTTGAGCGGTAGCAGGACCGGTTAAAGTTAGAGCAAGGCCTAAAGCGGCGATAAAGTTGAGACGTTTTTGCATTGTTTAGTCCTATGGTTATGGGTCACGACAGTGCGCAACATTGACACGGTATGATGTGGCCCTTACATCCGCTATGGCATGGTTTGGGGTCGATCCTTACCCTGTATCTATGGTCTGAACGCGGGTCGAGCAAGCGCTTGCTGCAAAAGACAACTAACCATCGGCTTGGAGTACTTATGCTTGGTTTCGGAACACTTACGAAAAAGATCTTTGGGACCGCCAATGATCGCAAAGTTAAAGCAATCCGTCCGTTGGTGGAAAAGATCAATGCACTCGAACCTGAGTTCGAAGCGCTATCTGACGAAGAGTTAATTGCAAAAACGCGCGAATTCGCTGACCGCGCGAATAACGGCGAGAGTTTGGATAGTCTTTTGCCTGAAGCTTTCGCCAATTGCCGCGAAGCGGCCAGACGCGCATTGGGCTTACGTGCCTTTGATGTGCAGCTGATGGGTGGGATTTTCCTACATCAGGGGAACATTTCTGAGATGAAAACCGGCGAGGGTAAAACTCTTGTTGCGACCTTCCCAGCCTATTTGAACGGTTTGACTGGTAAGGGTGTACACGTTGTTACGGTGAACGAATATTTGGCCAAACGTGATGCCGAATGGATGAGCAAAGTGTTTGCGGCCCTTGGCTTAACCACGGGCGTTGCGGTTGGCGATGCATCTCAAGAAGATAAGCAAGCTGCCTATGAATGTGACATCACCTACGCGACGAACAATGAGCTAGGTTTTGATTATCTGCGCGACAACATGAAATCTGAGCTGAGCCAGATTTTCCAAAAAGTGCATAACTTTGCGATCGTGGATGAAGTCGACAGTATCCTGATCGATGAAGCACGTACGCCTTTGATTATTTCCGGCCCTGCGGAAGATCGTTCCGAAATGTATCTTACCATTGATGGTGTCATTCCGTCTTTGTCCGATGAGCATTTCGAGTTGGACGAGAAGACCCGCAACGTGACCTTTACCGATGAAGGCAACGAATTCCTTGAGGAACAATTGCGTGCACGTGGTCTGCTGGATCAAGATGCGACGCTTTATGATCCTGAAAGCACCAGCCTCGTTCACCATATCAATCAAGGTTTGCGTGCTCACAAATTGTTCCAGCGCGATAAGGATTACATCGTTCGTGATGGCGAAGTTGTTTTGATTGACGAATTTACTGGCCGGATGATGGCAGGTCGCCGGATGTCAGAGGGTCTTCATCAAGCAATTGAAGCAAAAGAGAACGTCGACATTAAGCCAGAGAACGTGACTTTGGCGTCGGTGACATTCCAAAACTATTTCCGCCTTTATGATAAGCTCTCTGGCATGACCGGTACGGCGACAACAGAAGCCGACGAATTCAGAGAGATTTATGGCCTCGGCGTTGTTGAGGTTCCGACAAATCGTGGCATCGCACGTGTGGACGAAGACGACCGCGTCTATCGTTCGCAGCGTGAAAAATACGAAGCGATGATCAAAGAGATCAAAGAAGCGAATTCTAATAAACAGCCTGTTTTGGTTGGTACAACTTCGATTGAGAAATCAGAGATGTTCAGTCAAGCGCTGACCGCTGAGGGTATCGCCCATAACGTTCTAAACGCGCGCTTGCATGAGCAAGAAGCACAGATCATCGCTGATGCTGGCAAGTTAGGCGCAGTTACAATCGCAACCAATATGGCTGGACGCGGTACTGACATTCAGTTGGGCGGTAACATTGAGTTGGCGGTTTTGGAAGCTATTGCAGCAGACCCAGAAGCCGATCCAGATGCGATCCGTTCTGAGTACCAAGCAAAGTTTGACGACGAGAAAAAGCAGGTTCTTGAGGCTGGCGGATTGTTCGTAATGGCATCGGAGCGCCATGAAAGCCGCCGTATCGATAACCAATTGCGCGGCCGTTCCGGCCGTCAGGGCGATCCGGGCCGCACCTCTTTCTATCTTAGCCTTGAAGATGATTTGATGCGTATCTTCGGCTCTGATCGTCTAGAAAAGGTGCTAACAACATTGGGCTTGGAAGAAGGTGAAGCCATCATTCACCCGTGGGTTAATAAATCTCTAGAGCGCGCGCAGGCTAAGGTTGAAGGCCGCAACTTTGATATTCGCAAGCAATTGCTGAAATTCGACGACGTGATGAACGACCAACGCAAGGTGATCTTTGGACAGCGTCGTGAAATCATGGAATCGTCTGATCTTTCTGAGATCACGACAGATATGCGCAGCGAAGTGATCGAAGACTTGATCTTTGAATTCATGCCACCGAATTCCTATGCGGATCAGTGGAACGCAGAAGGTTTGTACGCTGCTGTGATCGAACGTTTGGGCGTTGATGTTCCTGTGATGGAGTGGTGTGCAGAAGAAGGCGTCGATGACGAGCAAATAGCAGAGCGTTTGTTGGCAGCGACTGACGAACAAGCGGCCGAAAAAGCAGAAACGTTTGGCGCAGAAAACATGCGTATGATCGAGAAGCAGCTATTGTTGCAATCGATCGATGGCAAATGGCGTGAACATCTTTTGACTCTCGAGCATCTTCGGTCAGTCGTTGGTTTCCGCGGCTATGCACAGCGTGACCCTTTGAATGAATATAAGAACGAAGCGTTCCAATTGTTTGAAGGAATGTTGGATAGTCTTCGCGAGGATGTGACGCAAAAACTTTCTCAGATTCGTCCTGTTACCGAAGAAGAGCAACGTGAGATGGCCGCGCAAATAGCGGCACAACAAGCTGCCGCTGCTGCAGCAAGTACACAGATGGCATTGCCAGAGCCAACAGCTGAAGCAATTGCAGCAGGCTTCGTCGCGGATGACCCGTCAACATGGGGTAACCCAGGTCGAAATGAATTGTGCCCATGTGGGTCAGGCGAGAAGTTTAAACATTGCCACGGACGCGTGTCATAAAGAGGCCCGCCTCTTTCCTGCCAAAATGAATCCCAGAACAGGCCATATGTTTGGCCTGTATTAGCCTACTTTATTAAGCATCTATTACCTGACCCAATTCATCAGAAGGGACAGGACGATGCTAAAGAGCAGAGAAGTAGCAACCGCAGCAGGTACATTGGCTTGTGCCGCAGGCATTGGCTTTATCATGCAAAGTGGGGATGCTGCAGAACAGCGTTACGGCGGCTCCCAGACGGCTGAGATCTCAGTCATCCAGGAAAGCAGTGCCACGACTGTAGATGTGCGAGATGATACTTTACTTAAGGTCGAAGACATAACTTTGACCTCCGCGGAAACAGAAACAGTTTCTCAGGTGGTGTCCGTTATCGATGAACCTGTTGTTTTGGCTTCAGTGGCAACTAGCATCCTAGAGAATCCGACCGAAGACGCTGTGGTTCCCAATTTAAATTGTGAAATACGAGCAAGTGGCTTTGTGAAAAAAGCGGCCATGGTCGAAGCGTCTTTGAGCGCGCCGTGTCTACCAAATGAACGGGTCACAGTGCATCATCGCGGTATGATGTTTTCTCAGACCACGACTTCAGACGGAAGCCTTACGGTTACTCTTCCTGCTTTAGATGAAAATGCGATGGTTATCTTTGCCTTTGCAAACGGGGATGGCGCTGTGACTCAAGTTAAAGTCCCAGAGTTACGTCAATATGAGCGCACAGCGATTCAATGGAAAAGCTATGCAGGCTTTGAGATGCACGCGCGTGAATTTGGTGCCAATTATGGGGATGCAGGGCATGTCTGGAATGGTGCGGCACGAGATTCCAACTTCGTAAAAGAAGGTCTTGGTTTTCTGACCAGCCTAGGAGATGCCACTATTGCGGAACCATTGATGGTCGAAGTGTATTCGTTTCCAAAGGGAATGAGCCAGCAATCAGGTGTTGTCGATCTAAGCGTGGAGGCCGAAGTCACAGCTATGAATTGCGGACAAGAGATCGAGGCGCAATCGTTGGAAGTGACCGAGGATAACGTAAAAATCCGCGATTTAACCCTTGCTGTGCCAAGTTGTGACGCCAAAGGTACCTTTCTGGTGTTGAATAATCTTGTCGAAGACCTGAAAGTCGCGGCTAACTAAATTGCTGCGATAAGGATCTCTTATGACCTTGAAACGTGCGGCGGCTTTCGCCGCACTTTTTCTTTTTTCGGTGTTGGGTTCGGCTCAAGCACAGGATGTTACGTTAAAATCACCTGATGGTCAGGTCGAGCTTAACGGAACGTTGCTGGGCTTTGATGGTGAGTTCTATCGCTTAGATACAGTCTATGGCGAGATGACCGTCGATGGCTCTGGCGTGCTTTGTGACGGCCCAGCTTGTCCTAACCTTCAAGATTTCGTTGCTGAAATTCAAGTTTCAGGTTCAGCGACAATGGGTGCTGTCTTGATGCCAGCTTTGATTGAAGGGTTTGGATTGCGAAATGGCTTTCGTACGGAACGTCTCCAAATCGATCCCACCCATTTCACCTACGAATTATTTGATGAGAAGAGCGAAAAGTTGGTGGCTGAATTCAAGTTTCGGGTGACCAATGCGGACGAAGGGTTTGCTGACCTTCTGGCCAATGAGGCCGATATTGTCATGGCTTTACGTGAGATACGGGCGTCTGAACGCCAACGCGCACGTGATGCAGGCATGGGGGACCTGACGGGGCCGAACCGTAGCCGAGTTTTGGCTTTGGATGCAGTCGTACCTATTGTCTCAACCGGGAACCCAGTACGATCGATTTCGCCGACAGAGCTGGCTGCAATTTTTGCTGGGGATATTTTAAACTGGTCTCAGTTGGGTGGCCCAAATGCACCGATAGATTTGCATCTTCCAAGTGCCTTAACAGGATTAGGGCAGGCTGTTGAAGATCAAGTGATGAAGCCAGCAAGGTTAAAATTTGGGAAAAATATTGTACGCCATGCCCGTGGTTCTGAACTGTCTGAGGCCGTTGAAGCGTCGCCATTTGCGATTGGAGTAGCGAGCTATGCTGAAACTGGGAACACTCAGGTATTAACTCTCCGCGGGGAATGTGGCTTTTCTTTACGAGCGGCACGTCGAACGATCAAAACCGAAGATTATCCATTAACCGCCCCAATGTTTTTATATCTTCCGGCACGGCGCCTTCCAAAAATCGCACGAGAATTCCTTGCCTATACGCGGGGATCTTCTGCACAGATTGTTATTCGGCGTGCGGGATTTGTTGATCAGGCCGCTGAAGAGATCAGTATAGCTGACCAAGGGGATCGTTTTGCCAACGCAATCACAACGGCTGGCCCTGAAATTTCGTTAGAAGAATTGCAGAGAATGACCCGAACGTTGGATGATATGGCGCGTTTGTCTACGTCCTTTCGCTTTGAGGCGGGTTCAGTGCGGCTGGATGCGCAATCGCGCTCTAACGTCCAGCAATTGGCGCGTGCGCTTGAAATAGGCACCTATGATGCGCGTCGCATTATGTTTGTTGGGTTCAGTGACGGCGATGGCCCTTCAAGTGCAAACCGTGATATTGCTTTGCGCCGTGCTGAGGCCGTGCGTCGGGCGGTGACACAGGCTGCAGAAACAGCGAACTTGGATCGCGTGCAGTTGGAGGTAGACGCTTTTGGTGAAGCGCTTCCAATGGCATGTGATGACAGCGAATGGGGCCGTCAAGCCAATCGCCGTGTTGAGATTTGGTTGCGTTAAATTATCCCTTCGCTGCGAAAACTAAGTTCGCGCGATTTCCCGATGATGAGGTGGTCATGCAGGGTTAGATTAAGGGCGTCACATGCCAGCTGGATTTTCTGGGTCATGGTGATGTCTGATTGAGATGGGGTCGGGTCACCTGACGGATGATTATGCACCAGAATGATGGCGCTAGCGTTTAACTCTAATGCACGTTTCGCGACCTCTCGAGGATATACTGGTACATGATCAACAGTGCCTTTGGCTTGCTCTTCATCTGCAATTAGTACGTTTTTGCGATCTAAGAATAAGACTCGAAACTGTTCAGTTTCATTGTGAGACATCGCAGTATGGCAGTAATCCAAAAGTGACTGCCAAGATGATAAAACAGGGCGATGCATAATCTTTGAACGGGCTAGTCTATGAGCTGCGGCCTCAACAATTTTTAGTTCTTGAATGGCCGCTTTTGGCAGCCCAGCAACTTTTTGCAAGCGATCGGTCGGAGCGGTTATAACACGATTGAAGTCGCCAAACGTTTGTAAAAGTTCTTCGGCAAGTACTCGCACATCTTGCCGGGGCATGGCCCGATAAAGAATGAGCTGTAAAACCTCATGATCAGGTATGGCCGTTGGGCCAGTCTTTTCAAAACGATCCCTCAAAGCCAGCCGCTCATGGGAAATAAGCACCGCAGGACGGCTACATGGCCAATCGATAGGTGTCGCCTCGTCGAGATCGAACAAGTTGCTAGGTTCAGCGAAAGATGGATGCGAGTCGGTCATGCAGCAAGGTTCGCAAACCGTGTTTACCGAAACATTAACAGAGAAAGAAAAGTTAGAGGAAAGTCAAAAGGCGGAACATTGCCCGCCTTTTGTTTAGCCCTTCATAGAATCCCAAAAGCTTTTCACAGAGGAAAAGAAGCTACTGCTTTCGGGATTATTTTCTGAGGAGAGTTCATCAAACTCTTTCAAAAGTTCTTTTTGGCGGCTTGTCAGGTTAACTGGTGTTTCAACAGCGAGCTCAATGAACATGTCGCCTGAACCGGCACCGCGCAGTGCTGGCATGCCTTTGCTGCGAAGGCGCATCTGACGGCCAGCTTGGCTACCTGCAGGGATCTGAACGCGTCCGCGACCGCCATCAATTGTTGGCACTTCGATACTGCCACCTAATGCTGCTGTGCTCATGGAAACGGGCACACGGCAGAACAGGCTTAAGCCATCACGTTCAAACAGTTTATGGTCGGATACTTCGATGAAGATGTACAAGTCACCGGTTGGTCCACCGCGCATACCTGCCTCGCCTTCGCCAGAAAGACGAATGCGTGTGCCAGTTTCAACACCAGCTGGGATGTTGACAGACAGAGCGCGATCTTTTTCAACGCGGCCAGCGCCTGAACAAGATTTACAAGGGTTGCTGATGATTTGACCCATACCCGAACATGTCGGGCAGGTACGTTCAACAGTGAAGAAACCTTGCTGGGCGCGAACTTTACCCATGCCTGAGCAGGTTGGGCAGGTCGAAGGCTCTGCGCCGCCTTCTGCACCGGAACCTTCACATCCGTCACATTTAACCGAGGTTGGTACATTGATGGTCTTTTGTAAGCCACTGAATGCTTCTTCAAGCGAGATGCGCAAGTTGTATCGCAAATCAGAACCGCGGGCAGCACGACGTCCGCCGCCACCGCCACGTTGGCCGCCCATAAAGTCGCCGAACAAGTCGTCGAATACATCAGAGAATGCGCTGCCAAAATCGCCTTGGCCACCGCCGCCAGGGCGTCCGCCACCACCACCGCCCATTCCGCCTTCAAAGGCAGCATGGCCGTAACGGTCATAAGCAGCTTTCTTGTCGCCGTCTTTTAAAACTTCGTAAGCCTCATTGGCTTCTTTGAATTGCTCTTCGGCCTTTGGATTGTCTGAATTGTGGTCAGGATGCAGTTCGCGGGCTTTCTTACGAAAACCTTTCTTGATCTCGTCTGCGGATGAGCCTTTGGCGATACCAAGCACATCATAATAATCACGTTTTGCCATAGATCGGGGTCCCCTTTTGAACATCAAAGGCCGATCCGCAATACGGATCGGCCCAATAATGGTTCGCTATGGCGCTTACTTGCGCTTGTCGTCGTCCAAGTCTTCGAATTCGGCGTCTAGGATATCGTCATCCATACCTTCATCCGCACCTGTCGGCTCAGCCATGCCTTCACCGCCTTCTTCAGCAGAGGCTTTGTAGATCGCTTCACCCAACTTCATGGACGCTTCGGTCACGTTCTGAATGCCTGATTTGATTTTATCAGCATTCTCTGTTTCTAGATCGTCGTTAAGTGCCGCGATAGCCAATTCGATTGCTTCAACTGTCGTTGGATCAACCTTGTCTTTGTGCTCTTCGAGGGCCTTCTCAGTAGAGTGTACCAGGCTTTCGGCTTGGTTCTTCGCTTCGATTAGCTCTTTACGCTCTTTATCAGACTCGGCGTTGTCTGCCGCGTCTTGAACCATCTGTTCGATGTCTGCGTCGGATAGACCACCAGATGCTTGGATCGTGATCTGTTGCTCTTTACCTGTGCCTTTATCTTTAGCACCAACTGAGACGATACCGTTTGCATCGATGTCAAATGTTACTTCGATTTGTGGCAAGCCACGTGGCGCTGGTGGGATGTTCTCGAGGTTGAAGGCACCCAAGATCTTGTTGTCTGCAGCCATTTCGCGTTCACCTTGGAAGCAGCGAATGGTTACAGCGTTTTGGTTGTCTTCAGCGGTTGAGAATATCTGTGATTTCTTCGTTGGGATCGTTGTGTTGCGGTCAATCAAACGTGTGAAAACACCGCCTAATGTCTCGATGCCCAAGGACAATGGCGTTACGTCCAATAGAACAACGTCTTTAACGTCGCCTTGTAGAACGCCGGCCTGAATGGCAGCACCCATAGCAACAACTTCGTCTGGGTTAACGCCTTTGTGGGGCTCTTTACCAAAGAACTTTGTAACTTCTTCGATAACGCGTGGCATGCGGGTCATACCGCCAACCAAAACAACTTCGTCAACGTCAGAAGCAGAAATGCCTGCGTCTTTCAAAGCAGCAGCGCATGGCTTCATGGATGCTTTGATTAGATCGCTTACGAGGCTTTCCAATTTCGCACGTGTCAGCTTCAAGACCATGTGCAACGGCTGGCCGTTGGAACCCATGGAAATGAAGGGCTGGTTGATTTCTGTTTGGTTTGCAGAAGACAATTCAATTTTGGCTTTTTCTGCAGCTTCTTTCAGACGCTGTAGGGCCATTTTATCTTGTGTCAGATCAACGGAGTGCTCTTTTTTGAACTCTTCGGCAAGGTAGTTGACGATGCGCATGTCAAAGTCTTCACCGCCCAAGAACGTGTCACCGTTTGTGGATTTCACTTCGAACAGACCATCATCGATTTCAAGGATGGTTACGTCGAATGTACCGCCGCCAAGGTCATAGACCGCGATGGTTTGTGTTTCTTCTTTATCAAGGCCGTATGCCAAAGCGGCAGCTGTTGGCTCGTTGATAATACGTAGCACTTCGAGGCCAGCAATCTTACCAGCGTCTTTTGTCGCTTGGCGCTGTGCGTCGTTGAAATACGCAGGAACCGTAATCACGGCTTGAGTGACGTCTTCGCCCAAGTATGACTCAGCAGTTTCTTTCATCTTGCCAAGAATGAAAGCAGAGATTTGTGAAGGTGAGTACTTTTCACCCTTGGCTTCGACCCATGCGTCGCCATTGCCGCCATCGATGACGTTAAATGGTAGGTTCTTTTTGTCTTTCGCGAGGTGCGCGTCATCGTTGCGACGACCGACAAGACGCTTAACGCCGAAGATTGTGTTTTCTGGGTTTGTCACCGCTTGGCGTTTTGCAGGCTGACCCACAAGGCGCTCGTTGTCAGTGAAAGCTACGATAGAGGGCGTGGTGCGCGCGCCTTCAGCGTTTTCGATAACGCGAGGCTGGCTGCCGTCCATAATAGCAATACAAGAGTTGGTCGTTCCGAGGTCAATACCAATGACTTTGGCCATATTTTCGATCCCTTTTCATAGATTAAGGCGATGTGGCGAAGCGCAGACCCTTTATGGCGTCCTTGCTCCGATGATGATGTCACGCAAAACGGGTCGCTCTGCACGGTTCGGAGGGTATATAAGGAGCACAAAAGCCCCCTGCAAGCGTTGCGGGTAAGGTATTTGACTGAATCTTTGATGAATGAGGTACATATGTCAGTTCTAAAGCTGCGAGGCTTCGAAATTCACAAAGGATTTTTAGATTTGGCGGCTCAAAGACAGATGCTGAATTCTGTACGTGAGATCGCAAAATACGCACCAGTTTTTTCACCGATGACACCTTATGGCAAACCGATGACAGTTAAGATGACGTCTGCCGGCACATATGGATGGTACGCGGATGAACGCGGTTATGGTTATCGAAAAACTCACCCCAAGGGGGTGGGATGGCCATCGATACCCAAAGACATCTTAGATGTTTGGTCTAAAATGACAGATCTTCAGAGAGCACCAGAATGCTGTTTGGTGAATTTCTATGGTGAAGGAGCTAAAATGGGGATGCATCAAGATAACGATGAGGCGAATTTTGACTTCCCTGTGGTTTCGATTTCATTGGGGGACGAGGGATTGTTGCGCGTTGGTGAGACAACGCGCGGAGGAAAGACCGAGTCGGCGTGGCTGCAATCGGGAGATGTTGTTATGATGGGTGGACAGGCCAGACTGGCCTATCATGGTGTCGATCGCATTCGCTTTGGGTCTTCGACGCTCTTGCCTAAGTCGGGACGCATCAATCTGACGCTTAGAGTAGTCGATTGATCGTGACGTAAAGATAAGGTTTTATCGACGCGCTTCCCAGCTGGCCGACGCATGGCGTCGTGTATAAAACTCACCCATCAAGCCAAGCATGACCAGGATCAGTGCCACCGTAATGGCGTATTCCCAATTGCTATATCTGGGAACGTAGTTGATGAACGCAAAACCACGTGCCTGATCAATAAGATGAAAAAGTGGGTTCCAATCGAACATCGCTAGCATAAAACTTGGCAAGCTATTGGCTACAAACATTTTGCCTGACGCGATCATATTTGCGCGCATGTACAAAACGGATAACACTTGAACAACTGTTGGAAACCATGGTTTGAGCGCTAAAAGAACGATCCCTAATGCAAGCCCAGCAAACCAGGCTATCATTAACATGCCAAATGCGCTTATCGGTTTATCGATTTCGACAGGGGTAACTCCGACGTGATACCCAAACAGAATCAAAAAGAGTGACAGGATTTGGATATACAAAGCGCCGAGTGCCGCCGAACAAATTGAGATGATCGTGTTCATTGGGGCATGCTGCATCATCGGGTTGGCAGGGCCTTCTGAGGCGACGACGGCTTGCAACGTTTTCACATGTGTCATGAACAGAAAGATTCCTGACATGATATAAACTAGAAAATCACCTCTGATTGCAGCACCGCGAAGTCCCAAAATAGAGAACATTAAGTAAAAAACACCAACAAAAATAACAACTTGCAGCATATTCACGCCGAGGGCGATAAATGCGTTGCTGTGTTTTTTTCGTACACTTCGTACTGTTGAATGATAAACAACTTCGGCAATCTCAAGCGCAGTTGAAAGGCCGCCTGTTGCTTTACGTCTTGACTGGAACTGGATCATAGCTGCTTTCCTCAAGTCAATGCTAAAATTGCACGGAATTCTTGCTGTTCCGTTACCCTGCGATCATAAGAGAGATATACAGGCTTTTCAATAAAATGCCATTTAACCATGACGTGAGCAGGAGATGACACGTGAACTATGAGAATTTGATTCCGGTAATCCGGAAACTTGCCCTAGAAGCTGGCGATAAGATCATGGAAATTTATCAAGCAGATGATTTTGATGTTAAATTGAAATCGGATGAAAGCCCCGTCACAGCAGCTGACGAAGCAGCCGACGCAATTATCTCCGCAGGTTTGCGTGCGGCTTTTCCAGAGATGATGTTGGTTACCGAAGAACAATCGGAAACCCACACTGCGAATGGTGATACCTTTTTGATTGTTGATCCACTTGACGGCACGAAAGAGTTTATTCACCGACGTGGTGATTTCACGGTCAACATTGCGTTGGTCGAAAATGGGGTGCCGACACGTGGTGTTGTTTATGCACCTGCGAAAGACCGTATGTTCTTTACTTTAGCAGATGGTCAAACAGTTGAAGAAACTGGTGACCTCGACAAAGAAAAGATGGGTGTCGTGACGCCAATTTCTGTTTCAGACGCTGACAATTCAAAATTGATGGTTGTCGCCTCCAAATCTCATCGAGATCAGGCGACGGATGACTACATCAACAAATACGCGGTTAAAGATATGAAGAGCGCAGGGTCTTCGCTTAAGTTCTGCCTTATTGCGACAGGTGAAGCAGACGTTTACCCGCGCCTTGGTCGTACGATGGAATGGGATACCGCTGCCGGACATGCTGTCTTGTTAGGCGCAGGGGGTGATGTGGTACGCTTTGACGACCAAACACCTCTAAAATATGGCAAAGAAGATTTCGCAAATCCTTTCTTCATTGCCTACGCTCCGTCCGTTGAGTTGAAGCCAGCATAATGTCGGTTCTGATCGTCATCCCTGCGCGCTATGCGTCAACGCGCTATCCTGCAAAACCCTTGGCCTTGCTCAAGGGGGCTTCTGGCAAATCAATGTCTTTGATTCAAAGGTCTTGGTTGGCAGCCTGTGAAGTTGGAGCGGTCGACCGCGTTGTCGTTGCAACGGATGACGATCGGATACGACTGGCTTCGGAGGCATTCGGTGCTGAGGTCATCATGACTCCAGAAGCGTGTGCCAACGGAACAGAAAGATGCGCCGCTGCCCACGAGGCGCTAGGTGGTGGCTACGATATAGTTGTGAATCTGCAAGGTGATGCGCCTTTAACCCCACATTGGTTTGTGGAGGATCTGATAGCGGACTTACAGGCCGATCCGAGTGCCGAAATTGCAACGCCCGTTTTGCGCTGTGATGGTGTAACGCTCAATAGTTTTCTGACGGACCGTAAAGCGGGCCGCGTTGGCGGAACCACGTCGGTGTTTGATGTGAATAGGCGTGCGATGTACTTCTCTAAAGAGGTTATACCATTTACGTCAGAAATTTATGCGGACGATGATGATACGCCAGTTTTCCACCATGTTGGCGTTTATGCATATCGCCCAGATGCGCTGGCAGCATATCCTTCGTGGAATGTCGGACCTTTAGAAATGCTTGAAGGTTTGGAACAGCTTCGTTTCATGGAAAATGGCCGCGCAGTACGCTGCACCGAAGTTCAAGCCAAAGGCCGTCAATTTTGGGAATTAAACAATCCCGAAGACGTCCCGAAAATCGAAGCGATGATGATGGAAATGGAATTAGATTGATGGCGACTCCGGTCAGTATTGTGGTCGTAAGCCGCGATCGACCGGAGGCTTTATTTCGATGTGTTTTGGGGTTGTCTCAACTTCAATATAATCATTTTGAAGTGGTTGTCGTCTCGGATGAGAATGGACTGGCAGCACTTGAGCAATTTGCTGGTAAAATCAAAACAGTTCTTTTCGAAAAGCCAAATATCTCCATTGCTCGCAATCTGGGTATCCAGAATTCCGCAGGCGAAATAGTTGCATTTATTGATGATGATGCCGTGCCGGAGCCGTCATGGTTGACCTACCTAACTGAGCCATTTGAACAGCCAGAGGTTGATGTTGTTGGTGGGTTTGTCATTGGGCGCAACGGGATTAGTTTTCAATGGAAAGCTCGAGTTTTGGACGAGCAGGGTTTCGCGAGCGATCATTTTGTGGACGAAACAAAGCCGACGGTTTTAAGGTTGAAATCAGGACAGGTTGCTAAAACAGAAGGCACCAATATGGCTGTGCGACGGGCCGCCCTAATTGATGTTGGCGGATTTGATTGTGCTTATCATTTCTATCTTGATGAAACTGATCTGAATGTACGTTTGGCTAAAGCTGGACATATCACAGCAATTGCTCCAATGGCGCAAGTGCATCACGGGTTTGCTTCTAGCCGCCGCAGACGTACGGATCGAGTACCAAAAGACCTGTTTGATATAGGAGCCAGTTGGGCCGTATTTCAAAGGAAATTCGTAGCGAAAAATACATGGTCAACACATTGGAAGCACGTGGTTACCGACGAGCGCAAGCGGTTGGTTCGTCACATGATTTCAGGGGGGCTGGAACCCAGATCAGTTCGTGAGCTGATGAAAAGTTTGTTCGACGGGTACCGAAGCGGCCTGACGCGTAAAAGCTCATTTTTGGAATTTCCTGACGATAGTGCAGAACCTTTTCTTTGCTTTCCTTCACTCAAACGGGACAGTGTTTTTCGGGCCTCGCGATCCATATCAAGGAAGGCTACACAAAAGTATGTAAATGAAGTGGTTCAGCATGGAGCGATAGCAACGGTGCTCTCTTTATCACCAACAGCATTATTCCATCGTGTTTCATTTAACGAGCAAGGTTACTGGGAACAAACTGGTGGCTTATTTGGTAAATCTTTGCGTAATCAAAAGTTGCTGAAATATTGGTCATTTAAGAGACGCGTTCATTTTGAAGCACAACGGATAAAGGCTGTTAGGCTTCTGAGTGGTGAAAATGGCAAAAGTGATGACGTTAATGTTTGAAATCTGCAGACAATCTTGCAATTTCAACCATTTTGTCTATCACCTTGGCCTAAATGTTTAATTTAGCCCGAATGGGCAGTGTATTGATGAGGATCAGGCATGCGTAAAAAGGTAACAAAAGCGATTTTTCCGGTGGCTGGTCTCGGGACTAGGTTTTTACCTGCTACCAAATCGGTACCAAAAGAAATTATGACTTTAGTGGATCGCCCTCTAATTCAATATGCGATCGATGAAGCGCGTGAAGCTGGGATTAAAGAATTTATCTTCGTGACGTCCCGAGGAAAAGGCGCACTTGAGGACTATTTCGATCATGCTCCTTTCTTGGAGCAAGAATTGCGGAAAAAAGACAAGACTGATCTTCTAGAAGTCTTGAAAGCCACTAATATGGACAGCGGTGCAATTGCCTACATTCGGCAACATCGGGCTCTTGGACTCGGGCATGCTGTATGGTGCGCACGCCGCCTTATCGCAAACGAACCCTTCGCCGTCATTTTACCTGATGACGTTATCGCAGGAGAAACATCTTGTTTGAAACAGATGGTGGATGCCTATGAAGAGACAGGCGGAAATATGGTTGCGGCAATGGAGGTTACTCCCGAGCAGACATCGTCATACGGCGTTTTAGATATCAATGAAGATTTTGGGGACAAGGTCAGCGTCAAGGGTATGGTTGAAAAGCCGTCAATGGAGGAAGCACCATCCAATTTAGCTGTGATCGGTCGTTATATCCTTTCCCCAAATGTTCTAGGTAATCTTAATAAATTGAAGTCCGGCGCTGGTGGCGAAATTCAATTGACTGACGCGATTGCCGCGGAAATTGAACAAGATAACCCAGTTTTTGGGTATCGTTTTAAAGGTGAGCGCTTCGATTGTGGTTCTAAATCAGGCTTTTTGAGAGCGACGGTTTCATTCGCTTTGGCCCGCCCAGAATTGCAAGAAGATTTGTCTGAATTCTTGATGGAACTGGCGCCTTCTCTGAGCAAGACGGTAAAATAATATGTCTCAAAATGTCTTGGTTACAGGTGGTGCTGGATATATCGGCTCGCACGCCTGCAAGGCTCTGCGGGAAGCAGGATTTGTTCCCGTTACCTACGATAGTTTGACAACAGGCTGGGAAGACGCGGTCAAGTTCGGACCTTTCGAAAAGGGTGATCTTTTAGACCGGAAGCGTTTAGACAGCGTTTTTGAAAAATATGCGCCAGTTGCTGTCATGCATTTTGCCGCGCTTTCGCAAGTTGGCGAAAGTATGTCCGAACCAGGAAAGTACTGGCGTAACAATGTCAGCGGCTCACTAGAATTGATAGAAGCTACTATTGCGTCGGGTTGTAAGAGCTTTGTTTTCTCAAGTACTTGTGCAACTTACGGCGATCAAGACAATGTTGTCCTTGATGAGGGTAGCGCGCAGTATCCGATAAACCCTTATGGTGCGTCCAAGCGGGCGATCGAGGAGATGCTACGCGATTTTGAAGCGTCTAATGGCCTCGAACATGTCATTTTCCGGTATTTCAATGTCGCGGGTGCTGATCCTGCCGGTGAAGTTGGAGAATTCCATCAACCTGAGACACATCTGATCCCACTTATGCTTGATGCGATTGATGGAAAACGGGATGGGCTTACTATTTTCGGGACGGATTACGATACGCCTGATGGAACCTGTATCCGTGATTATGTTCACGTCTGCGATCTGGTTGATGCCCATGTTCTAGGTTTGAAATGGCTGCAAGATGGCAAAGGGAGCCGGACATTTAACCTTGGGACGGGGTCAGGGTTCTCTGTTCGAGAGGTAATCGAACATTCTCGTGGTGTGACCAATCGCGAAGTACCGTTTACAGAAGGTGCACGCCGTGCTGGTGATTGCACAAAACTTGTTTCAGGGTCCTCGCGCGCAGTTAAAGAGCTGGGTTGGACTCCAACACGCTCAAATTTGGAGACGATGATTTCTGATGCTTGGCGATGGCACCAAACAGGCCACTATTCAAAGTAGTCGGCCTCCAGCCCGTTTACTGGATATCACGCGCCTGATCAGGCGTGCGGGTCGCTTTTTGACAGGTGTTGACCGCGTTGAAATGGCATATTTACGAGGGCTCTTAACTGAGCCGGAACCTGTTTTTGGGCTGGTGCGTACAACATTTGGGTACCTTCTGCTTGATCAGGATGGTTTGTATCAAATCGAAGCGCAGCTTTCAGATGTACAGAAATTCGAGCAGATAGATATCCTCTCTCGTGTGCCAAGAGGGCTAACAAAAGTACAACGCCAGGCATTGTCGCAAGCGCGCCGGTTGTCCGTTGACCGGTCATTACCCAGGAATCTTTACAAGTTATTGACGCGTAATTTGCCACCTCAAACCTCGTATGTGAATGTCGGCCACAGCAACCTGACAGAGCGCGTTTTGGATACAATGCGCAGCGCACTATCGGCACGCATTTCGGTAATGGTTCACGATGTTATACCGCTTGATTACCCCCATTTTCAGCGCCCGGGGACTGTCGACGTTTTTGAGGCAAAGCTGAAAAGAGTCCAGAAATACGCGGATTTCATAATCTACAATTCAGCCGACACACAAAAACGATGTGAGGCTCATTTGATAAAATGGGGTTCGATACCTCGTGGGATTGTTTCTCATTTGGGAACAGACTTGGCGGTTGTCGATGACGCTTTTGCCCTTCCTGAGAAGCCGTATTTTGTTTGCCTTAGCACAATTGAGCCACGTAAAAACCATGCCTTTTTACTAGATATCTGGGACGATTTGGGGGCGGGTGCCCCTGAATTACACATTTGTGGCGCACGTGGTTGGAACAATGAAGCGGTTTTTAAGCGTTTGGATGGTGTAAAGAGCGACTCACTGATTTTTGAACGAAGCGATTTGGACGATTCATCTATCGCTTCTTTGCTTCAAGGATCGCGGGGGTTGTTGTTTCCGTCTCATGCTGAGGGCTTTGGTCTACCAATGGTAGAGGCCGCAGCGCTAGGGGTGCCGATTTTGTGCAACGATTTAGAAGTAATAAGGGAAATACTAGGTGATATTCCCGTTTACGCAACGGTTTCTGATAGTTATCTGTGGAAAGATAAAGTGAAAGAGTTGGCCTTGACCGATCCTCAATCGCGCAGACAGGGGTGTTTTACTCCATCAAATTGGAGCGATCATTTCAAGGTCGTGTTAAACTCGATTTGATAGCGCATTGTCAGGTTGTTCTGGTGACGATTGAAAGGGAAAATTTTGGGTGTTTGGCAGTCATACCGACTGAGGCTTCAGCGTAAGCGTTGGCGCATTCGTGCGTTTCGTAAGCGTCGAGAGTTGTCGCGCGTTGCTGACCGCACTGAAAATATCCGTGAAGACGACATCTTGATGTTTTGCACTCTGAGGAATGAAAAGGTACGGCTTCCTTACTTCCTTCAGTACTATCGCGAGATGGGTGTGAATCATTTCTTTTTCGTGGACAATGACAGCACTGATGGATCTCTAGATTACCTGGCTGATCAGGCCGATGTTTCAGTTTGGCATACCAGTGCAAGCTACAAACGGTCGCGTTTTGGTGTAGATTGGTTGAACTGGTTGCAAATGAAATACGCCCATGGTCACTGGGCGTTGGTTTTAGATCCGGATGAGTTTCTGGTTTATCCGTTCTGTGACACGCGGCCTTTGCGTGCGCTCACGGATTGGCTGGATGCATCTAGCATTAAATCCTTTAGTACGATGCTTCTGGATATGTACCCAAAAGGTCGTTTGGATGATAATCCATATCAATCTGGTCAAAACCCACTTGAGATTGCGAACTGGTTCGACAGTGGAAATTATACGATGTCGCGCAATAAGCGGTTTGGGAACTTGTGGATTCAGGGCGGGCCACGCTCTCGGATGTTTTTTGGGGATAAGCCAGAACAAGCACCTGCTTTAAATAAAATTCCGTTGGTGAAATGGGACAAAAAGTACGCATATGTGAGCTCAACACATATGCTGCTGCCTCGTGGGTTGAACCAAGTTTATGATGAGTGGGGCGGCGAAAAAGCCAGTGGTGTTTTGCTACACACTAAATTCTTGGATACTTTTTCGGCAAAAGCTGCGGAAGAGTTAAGCCGTGGTCAACACTACTCGGCCTCCATTGAATATAAGGCTTATGCCGAAAGCATGAAAGACGACCCTGAGCTTTGGTGCAAGTGGTCTGAGAAATACATTAACTGGCGCCAGCTTGAGATTCTTGGCCTTATGTCTAAAGGGAATTGGGCATGAGTGTTGGGATCGTCATGTTGGTTCACACCGCGTTAGATCGCGCTGAGCAAGCGGCACGTCACTGGGCCTCTGGTGGTTGTCCCGTTGTCATCCATGTCGATAAAATAGTCGATCGCAAAACGTACAACGCCTTTGTTTCGTCGTTGTCTGATGTTCCAAGTGTCGAATTTTCCACGCGCCACCGGTGTGAATGGGGCACATGGGGCATTGTTGCGGCGTCGCAAGCGGCCTCGGAACAAATGTTAAAAAACTACTCGTTTGTGAGGCATGTGTATTTGGCATCTGGGTCTTGCCTTCCTCTGCGCCCAGTTGAAGAGCTCATCGAATATCTCGAAGAGCGTCCACGCACAGACTTTATTGAAAGCGCAACGACAGCAGACGTCCCTTGGACCGTTGGTGGTTTGGATCAAGAACGGTTCGTCCTTCGGTTTCCATTCTCGTGGAAAAAAAAGCGCTTCCTTTTTGACAGGTACGTGCAATTGCAACGTGCGCTGCGCCTCAAACGGCGGATCCCGAATGGGTTGGTTCCCCATATGGGAAGTCAGTGGTGGTGCCTTACCCGTCAAACCCTGTCCGCGATTTTACAAGACCCTGATAGAGCCGACTATGATCGCTATTTCAAACAGGTTTGGATTCCCGATGAGAGTTATTTCCAGACGTTATCGCGTCAATATTCTACGAATATTGAGAGCCGCTCTTTGACGCTTAGCAAGTTCGACTTCCAAGGCAAGCCGCATATTTTCTATGATGATCACTTGCAGTTGTTGCGCCGCTCAGATTGTTTTGTTGCTCGTAAGATTTGGCCTCATGCCAATCGGCTTTACGATGCGTTTCTGACCGACCTTGCGGGTGCGATGAAACGAACCGAACCGAACCCGGGAAAAATTGACCGTATTTTCGCCAAAGCGGTTGAGCGGAGAACACGCGGCCGACCCGGTTTGTATATGCAAAGCCGGTTTCCAAATGAAGATTGGGAAAACGGTGTAACGGCAGCGCCTTATTCAGTCTTTCATGGCTTTAGTGAGCTTTTTGAGAATTTTGAACCTTGGCTGGCAAAGGCGACGGGAACACGTGTGCATGGTCACTTGTTTGCCCAAGATCGGGTGCATTACGCATCGGGTCACACCACTATTCATGGCGGGTTAAGCGATAGCGCTGAAGCCCGAGATTATAACCCTGGCGCGTTTCTTACGAACTTGATTTGGAACACCCGTGGTGAGCGGCAGTGCTATCAATTTGGCCCTGCAGATAACCAGGATATCAATTGGCGGGTCGCAAAAGATCATAACGCGCAGGTTTCGGTGATAAGTGGGGCATGGGCTGTCCCGCTTTTTCGTTCCAACCTGAACTTTATGGATATTCGAAAGCAAGCTGCTGAATTGCAGAAGATCGAGAACGATCACCTTAAGATTCTGAGATCTCCTTTTGCGAAAGCCCGTGTTAGAATTTGGAGTATGGCTGAGTTTATTGAAGCTCCAATGGAACCGCTTCAAGGTATTCTCGATGAAATCGGCCCAACACAAGTTCATCGCATAGCAGAGGTCCCGAAAATGGTAGACCTCGGCGGATTTGGTCAGTTTCTTCAGAATCTCAAAAACCAAGGGATGCATCCCCATTTGATGGGTGATTTTCCAACAGACCGTGTAGGTGAGACACCCAATTCTCCACCTCGAAAACCTTATTTGGTGCAATAATTCATGGCTACGTTTGACTATTTTATAGTGTTTGCTGAGATGCGGACGGGATCCAACTTTCTAGAGACAAACCTTAATGCTTTTGACGGCATCGATTGTCATGGGGAGGCGTTTAACCCGCATTTCTTGGGCTATCCCAATCAGGCAGAAATTTTAGGTATCTCTCAAGATACGCGAGATGCAGATCCTTTTGTTTTGCTACGCCAGATAAAGCATCAACCGTCAGGTATTGGCGGTTTTCGGTATTTTCACGATCATGACCCTCGGATTTTGGATGAGTGTTTGAATGATCCAAAGTGCGCAAAGATAATTTTGACCCGCAACCCTGTGGATAGCTACGTTTCGTGGAAAATCGCTCAAGAGACAGGGCAGTGGAAATTGACAGATGTCAAAGCTCGCAAAGACGGAAAAGCGACCTTTGATGAGGTGGAGTTTTCCGATCATTTGGACAAACTACAAGGCTTTCAACTTGAGTTGCTGAACGCGCTTCAGACCAGCGGACAAACTGGATTTTATGTATCTTATGACGACCTCCAGAGCGTCGCAGTGATGAACGGACTGGCGCGGTTTTTGGGTGTCGACGAGGATTTAGAAAGCCTGAATAAAAACCTCAAGCGTCAAAACCCTAGCCCAATCTCTGACAAGGTTAAAAACTTTGACCAGATGGAAGCCGTGCTTGCTGGACTCGATCGGTTCAATCTCAATAGAACGCCCAATTTCGAGCCGCGGCGTGGCCCAAGTGTACCGACCTATGTCGCGGCAGCTCATGCTCCGTTGATGTACTTACCGATGCGTGGCGGGCCAGAAACCCAAATCTTGGATTGGTTGGCTCTTGTCGATAACGTAAAGCGTTCGGATTTGCTAAAAAAGTTCTCTCAAAAAGAGCTTCGCCAATGGAAGCGCAAGAATAAGGGGCATCGTAGCTTTACTGTTCTGCGTCACCCTGTGGCGCGGGCGCACTTTGCATTTTGCCGTCATATCTTAAGTACGGATAAGCACAGTTATACAGGCTTACGTCAAACCCTGCGTCGGCGATACGGGATACCTATCCCCGAGACCATGCCCGATTCTAGTTATGACCGCATAGCGCATCGCACCGCCTTTTTAGCTTTCCTAACCTTTTTGAAAGCCAACCTCTCTGGACAAACAGCGATACGGATTGATGCTACTTGGTGTGCACAGGCTCAATCTCTAGAAGGATTTGGTGAATTTGCACTTCCTGATCGTGTCATTCGGGAAGAGGATTTGGCTGTAGAACTTCCGCAATTGCTTGAGCAGATTGGACACCAGGGTCCTATCGCGCTGGGCGAAAACCAAGACGACGCCCCATTCATGTTGGCAGAGATTTACGATTCAGAAATCGAAAAAGCTGCGCAAAGTGCGTACCAACGCGATTACATGATGTTTGGTTTTGATAGCTGGCGCTAAAGCGTCGACGCTTTAGGCCGCTTGGCTGTTTTGTGTTTCAGCAAGAATCGCATAGAGCGTTGCAGGGTCTGGGTTAGCGCGCAGTTTCGCGCGGATTGCTGAGTCGCGAAGGGTCCGCGATACCAATGCGAGCGCTTTTAGGTGCTCGACGCCCGCATTTTCAGGCGCGAACAAGCCAAACGCAATATCAATAGGTTGGCGATCAACAGCGTCAAAATCCACTGGCCGGTCTAGCAAAACAAATGCGCCGACTACGTGATCTAAACCTGCGATACGTGCATGTGGCAAAGCCACGCCGTGGCCCACGCCTGTGGGCCCTAGCGCTTCGCGAGCAGTAAGGGATTCGATTACATGCCCAGTGTCGAGGCCATAAGCCCCGCTCACCAGTTCACTGATAGCATGCAGTAAACGTTTCTTGCTGGAAGCCGAAGTCAACACTTTGACAGCCTCCGGCTTGAGAAGTTTTGCAAAATCCATTCTGCTCGCACTTTTTTTGTGGCGTGATATCCGCCATTTTCAATTTAAGGGTCAATCCAACCGATGTTACCGTCATCCCGACGATACACCACGTTTACCCCATCTTTATTTTCGTTGCGGAACACCAACACTGGGTCACCCGCCAATTCCATCTGCATAACCGCTTCACCAACAGAGAGAGATGGAATCTTAGCTTCCATTTCCGCAACGATGATCGGCTGTAGCGTTTCTGGTTCCGGATCTTCGGTGCCAGTGCCTTCTGATGCGAGGATATAAGAGGAACCGCCAAAAAGTTCAACCGGTTCAACACGGTCTTTGTGGTGATCTTTCAACCTTCGCTTGTAACGCCTCAATTGCTTTTCCATTTTGGCGTTGGCAGAGTCGAATGCAGCGTAAATCTCAGTGGCTTTCGCTTTTGCAGTGGCTGTAAGGCCCGTCGATAAATGCACCGTGGCCTCGCAGGCAAATTCATGTGCTGATTTCGAAAATACGACAAGTGCGTCGGTCGGTCGTTCTGCATACTTTTGGACGACTTCGTCCAGTTCCGTTTTTACATGGGTTTGTAGTGATGAGCCAATATCGATTTGTTTTCCGCTGATTTGATACCGCATTCTGTCTCCTTCAAATGAACGAAAAATTAATGGTTTAAGGGCCTGAAAGGCGCGAAAACGACTAATTTTTTCTCGGAAATAGCAAGGACGCTGCTGGGCGACGCATCGACCGAAACGGTCGAGGGTTTAGTCGATCAGATGGTATCAACGTTATTGCCATGACCTTATTGAGCCTCAGAACGGGGCTACATGTCAATGGAAAGCAATCATTTGTTACTGAAACTTAGGACAGGTTTTAGAAAGATGCTTAAGAAATGCGAAAGTTCTCACCTAGGTAAACGCGACGTACATTTTCGTTTTCAACGACATCATCTGGCGTGCCTGACATCAAGACTTTACCATTGTGCAAAATATATGCGCGGTCAACAATATCTAATGTTTCCCGTACGTTATGGTCTGTTATCAGTACGCCAATCCCGCGTTTTTTTAGGTCTGAAACCAAGTTTCGAATGTCACCAACTGATATAGGATCGACCCCTGCAAAAGGTTCATCAAGCAAAAGATATTTCGGGTTTGCGGCTAAACACCGTGCAATCTCGACGCGGCGCCGCTCACCTCCAGAAAGGGCCAAAGCTGGCGCACGGCGAAGGTGCTCGATAGAAAATTCACCTAATAATTCTTCAAGCCGTTCACGCCGCTTTTTACGATTTGAGACAGTTATGTCTAAAACTGCACTGATATTATCCTGTACGCTGAGCCCTCGAAAGATACTCATCTCTTGAGGAAGGTATCCAATCCCAAGTTGCGCGCGGCGATACATTGGTAACGTTGTTACGTCGTGCCCGTCCACCATGACTTTGCCGCCTTCAGGCGTCACCAAACCGGCTACGGAATAAAAGGTTGTCGTCTTGCCTGAGCCGTTGGGCCCAAGAAGTGCCACGACCTCACCACGATTAAGATGCATCGAAAAGTCTCGGATCACGACCTTTTTGCGGTAAGACTTTCGTAGGTTCTCGATATGTAGACCGGCGTGACCTTCCGCCACTTTTAGCTCAGGCTTTGTCATCAATTGCCGCCTGTTTGCAAAATCGTCTTAACGCGCCCAGACATGCGCGCAGTTCCGTCTTTTAGGTCAACGGTCATCGATTCAGCAGTCAAAGCGCTTGGGCCTTGGGTCAGTAGAACATTCCCCGTCATTACGATTGTACCCGAATCGATATCGTAAACCGCACGTGCAGCCTCAGCCGCATCCTGCCCAGAGACCAAAGTAACGCCGCCAGTTGCGACTAAATTGGCTATGCCTGCACTGCTTGAGCGGTAAGTGACTTCCACATTTTGAGCAGACAATCTCAGCTCGCCTTGACCGATTACGACATTCCCCTCAAAGACAGCTTTTCCGGTCGCTTGATCGACAGACAGATTGTCGGCGGTTACCTCAACAGGGGCAGTCGTGTCTTGTCTGATCGTACCAAAAGCTACGTTGGTGCCTTGTGAAAAAGCAGGTGCCACCAACAAAAAAGTCAGGCAAAATATCAAAGGGCGTAAAACAGTCACGTGGTATTTCTCACTTAATTTTGGGGTCGTATATCAGGTTCACTCCATTTTTGAAAATCAAATGGGTGTTTTTGGTATTTTCGACGGTCGTAATTTTCATTGAACCAGCTGTAAGGTTCCCAATCGGGCCTACTGCCGTAACAGTTTCTGGAGATTCGATGTCTAATGATGTCATCGCGGAAACCAATCGGTCAGAGTTTACACGGTATCCGTTTGATGTGGTGATTAAGACATTGCCGGACAAAACCGATGTATCGGATCCAATATCGATCGAGCCGACGTCTGCGAAAAATACGATCCGAGATCCGGATGCCAAATCGATTTGTGCAGAAAGATCGTTTGCGATGGTTGATCCATTGTTAGGGTCAGTGCTCATTTTCCCGGCAGAGAATGATATTTGATCCCCGCTTGGCGTGGAGCCGGAAAAGAATGGACCAGTTATCTGTTGATCGCGCACCCGCTCTTGAATTTCCGCCTCGGCAAAGGGAATCGACGCAGTTGGATCGACGGTGCGTGACAACAAAAATAATGTGGACAGCAAGACCAGAGCCATCAAAGGCAACAGAACCTTTAGCCAAGCCACCATGCGGGAATAGCGATCCACTTTATAGGGTCCCTACATCAAAGCAGCATGCATAAAACAGGCCGTGGGCTGGTCCAACGTAAGTCATGAATGTGCGAAAATGTCGGTGTCTGGCCAACCGATCAAATCCAAGTTCGCACGCATTGGCAAGAAATCAAAACAGGCTTGCGCCACCTCCATCCGATCCTCACGGATGAGCCTTTTATTCAGTGCCTCGCGCAAGCGATGTAGATACAAGACATCAGAGGCCGCATAATCAAGCTGTGCGTCACTCAGCTTAGGTGCGCCCCAGTCGCTTGATTGTTGATGCTTTGAAATATCAACGTTGAGCAGCTCGCGGAGTAAGTTCTTTAACCCATGTCGATCCGTATATGTACGAACCAATCGGCTGGCGATTTTGGTGCAATATACGGGCGCTGTGACAGCACCGAATGCGTTTTGCATGGCAGCAATGTCGAAACGCCCAAAATGAAACAACTTCAATACATTCGGGTTCTCAAGCATTGCGCAAAGATTTGGGGCTTCGCTCTGCCCCTTTTTAATTTGGATTATGTGCGCGTGACCATCTCCGTTAGACAATTGTACAACGCACAACCGATCGCGAAGGGGGTGTAGCCCCATGGTTTCGCAATCGATGGCAACTTCCGGGCCAAGATCTAGGCCATCAGGGAGATCGCCACTGTAAAGATGATTTGTCATGAAACTGCTATAGCGCGGCTTTTAACGTTGGAAAAGCGCGGCTTTCGATCAAGCAGTTTTTGGCTGACCAAGCGTGTTATTTGCCATTGGGTCATTCTTTGTTTCACCGCAGCGCTGTGTTTAATCAAACCAAGCGCTGCGGTGCTTCATTGGGGATCAGACTAAAGCTGGATTTTCAGCCTGTTTGCGACGCCGCGAAGAGATGATGATCGCGGCTAAAACCAAAACAGCACCAACAACATTTTGCAGTAATGCAAGCGGCCAGTAAGCCCCTATTGCGCCGATAATCAGCATCGGTGCAGTGACAAACCCGATTGGTCCCTCAGCATACCATTGGATCATCGCATTCGTCGCATAGATACCGAATAAAGCGAAAAAGCCGATTTGTATCACTTCGATGAATTCACCTGAAATCAGTGGCGTGTATGCGAACAACAATGGAACGATGTAGAGCCCTTTGGCGATCTTCCAGCTCTCAAACCCAGTCGCCATTGGCTTTGATCCCGCGATTCCCGCAGCGACAAAAGCGGCCAAGCAAACCGGTGGTGTCACGTTGGAATCTTGTGACAACCAGAAAATGATCAGATGCGCGGTGAGCAAAAAGGTAATTTGCATTGCCGGATCAACCATTACTGGACGAATGGTGACAGCGATTTCAAACGGGATATTGCGGACCAACTCCCAGGCCTCTGCTCTTGTCATTCCTGTAGCGACCTGAGCTACAAGAGGATGATCAACCAAAAAGAACAGCGCGGATTGTGATGGATCTGCAATCCCTGTGATCAATTGTTCTACGATCAAGCCGTCTGACATAAGGCCTGCCAAAGCTGGGGCCGTCAGAATGGCTAAGATGATGTAGGCGGCCGTAACAGGCAAGCCCATGCCAAGAACGAGCGATGCAATGGCGATCAAGGCGATTGCTAAAACCAGCGAACCTTGAGACCACTGCGCGATCATCAAGGAAAAGCCGTTGCCGACACCACTGGTGACGATAGCGTTGTTCATAATGCCAATTGCTGTGAGCAAAATCGCAGTCATGATGGCAGAGCGGATACCGCTTGCTAAAGCCTCAGCGATTTTGGCTGGCCCCATATTGACGGGTGCAAAGGTGCCATCCTTGCTGAAGCGCGCCAATAAGCTGGTTGCCCATGATGTGGCGATAAGAGCAACAATAGCCCAGCACGCCGCGAACGATGGGGTGACACCTGAAAGGAGCATCCAAATCATAACCGTTAGCGGCAAGATAAAGACCAAACCGCCAGATAGCATTTTGCCTTTGTCGACGGTCAGGTCAATGTCGGAACCAGCATCGTATTTGACGGCTTCAATGCGCACGATGAATGCGACAGACATGAAGTAAAGAATGGCTGGCACAACTGAAACCGCAACAATGGTTCCGTAGGGGATCGAAGTGTAGCTGGCCATTACAAAGGCACCGGCGCCCATGATGGGTGGCATGAGCTGGCCGCCTGTTGAGGACGCGGCTTCTACACCAGCAGCGAATTTGGCGCGAAAACCGTTGGACTTCATCAAAGGGATGGTAATCACACCGGTCGAAGCGGTGTTGGCAATTGCAGAACCCGAGATGGTGCCTGTCAAAGCAGAGGATAAGACCGCCACAAATGCAGCCCCGCCCTTAATGCGCCCAGCGATGATTTTGGAAAATTCGATCACAAAGTTGCTTGCACCAGAGACCACAAGAAAACCGCCAAAAATCATAAATAGGGTAATGTTAGTCACTGAAATGGTCGCGAGAATACCGAACATACCTTCGTCGTTGTAAAGTGTACGGAACAAGACGTCGTTCACAGGTAAGCTTGCGGCGCGGAAAACACCAGGCAGCCAGGATCCAAGGAACATAATGTAGCTCAGGGACAAGATAATCAGGATTGGGATAACCCACCCAGAAACGCGGCGCGATAAATCGATAGACGCAAAAATCAGGGTTAGACCCGCAATCCAATCGATTGGGGTGAATTGCCATCCCTGACCAGTGACGGCCAAAGAGCGCTCATAAAGCCCGGATTCAGCACCGGCGACCCACAAAGCTGAAGCAGCAATTGCCAGGCCATAGGTGACATCTACAATCCACGCCCACCGTTGATTTGAACGTGCGCCCCATGGGCTTATCGTTACCGCAGCAAGAAAGCCAAAACCAGCAAAGTGGATTGCGTTTTGCCAAAGGCCAGGCTCGGTCAGATAGACGTTTGTTGCGATGTGCCAAAGCGCGAAAAATAGCGCAAAAACTAAGATCAGGTGTGGCGCTTGGAACTTGCCTTTTGGCAAAGACAGAATGTCTTCGCGTGCCAGTGCAACGGTGCCCGCTTCCTGTGTCATGATGTGTCCCCCAGAAAAAGAAAAGGGCGCCCAGAAGACGCCCTTTGAAAGTTGTCTTTATGATCTTATTCAGCGATCAAGTTTGCTGGGATTTCCAGACCAACTTCGGTGTAATATTTAGCCGCACCAGGGTGTAGTGGGGCAGGAAGGCCGGCCATAGCTTGCTCAATTGCCATGGCTTTTGTTGCTGGGTGGATTGCTTGCAAGAAAGGCAAGTTTTCATACATAGTCTTTGTCAAAAGGTAGACATGCTCTGCATCAACGCTTGCGTTCACAGCCAAGAAGTTAGGCTGAGCAATTGTCTTCACATCTTCTGCTTGGCCCGGATATGTACCTGCAGAGATTGTGTAAGGTACCCAAAGGTTGCGGCCGCCATCCATAGCGCTCAGCTGGTCAGCTGTAACGTCTAGAATTTCGAACTTACCTTCGTTTGAGGCCATCAATTTCGTGATCGCACCAGTTGGTGGGCCCGATGGGATACCTGCTGCCACGGCTTGACCGTTTGCCAAAGCATCAGCCGTTGGGCCGTAACCTGCATCAACCAGGTCAAAGTCTTCTAGCGAAAGGCCAAGGCCGGAAAGCAGAACAGTGTTAGACCCGATTGTGCCAGAGTTCTGGCGGCCCATGCCAACAGTTTCACCCTTAAGCGCTGTCAAATCTTCGACAGTACCTGTTTTCGCCATTTCTGCAGCGATTACGAACTGCTCAACATTCTGCCATAGCATGGTCACAGAACGTAGGTTTGTTTGTGGTTCGCTCACTGGGCCTGTGCCCGTAGTCGCGTATGAACCAAACAGGCCCTGCAAAATTGCGAAGTCGGCAGTGCCTGCTGACAAGGCTTGAACGTTTGCGCCAGAACCTGCTGAGTTCACAGCTGTAAGCGAGAATTTCTGCTTTGGCAGAAGCTTAACTTTAGACAGTGTCGAGATCGCAGTACCAACAGGGTGGTACGTGCCACCTGTTGAGGCTGTGCTCAAAACATAGTCTTCGCCTTCAGCAAATGCTGCACCAGTTGTCGCAAGTGTTGCGCTCAACGCGAGCGTTTTTAAAAATTTCATTGATATTCCTCCCAGAATCCAAAGCCATTGATTGGCATGGCGATAATAATGGGCAATATACCGAACTTTGGGTATGAGGCAAAACGCAGGTGTTACAAAAAGGTGCCTGCGGATTTCCGCAGTCAGCTATCACTGCTCAAAATAGCATCCTTATCTAGGCCTAGTTTGACGATTTTTTCGTTTAAAGTACGCCGACCAATTCCCAACGTGGCTGCTACATCATCCATCCGCCCTTCACCGTCCTGAAGGGCCCGTCCGATAACTTCGCGTTCAAAGACAGCTACAGCCTCACGCAGGGTTGTCGGAAAAGGTTGTTGTGTGTGTTGCTTGGTGATGGATCGGCGGATCGATCCCCCACCACGCTTTTGAGCAAGAACATAACGCTCCGCCACGCTTTGCAGCTCGCGCACATTTCCAGGCCAATCATGGGACATGAGCGCGGCAACATCGTCGTTGGAAAGTGTTGGTTTTGGCAGATCATATAACTGGCTGAGGCGCTGCATGTAATGGCGGGTCAACAATAGAACGTCTTCTCCGCGCGCAGAAAGGCTCGGGAGTTCAATGACCAAAGTGTTCAGGCGAAAAAGCAGGTCTT
>JALZUL010000196.1 GCA_023301665.1 Ascidiaceihabitans sp. | reverse complement strand
TGGCAAACGCATCAAACGCCCAAGCCGGTCAGATCCACGTCCTGCACGTGAAAACAAATCGACCAACGCGCCCATCACGATCCAAGCGGCCAAGAAGACCCCCAATGGACCAAGGATAGAATGCCCCGTTTGCATGGTCCAAACCAATCCACCGATAACAACCGCCAAAGCAAAGGCATAGCGCAACTGGTACACCGCGCGATTTATCTGTGCACGTTTCCATGGCAGCATCGCCCCAACAGGCAAAATCAATCCCAGCAAAAGCATAAACGGCGTAAAGGCCATGTTGAAAAACGGCGGCCCCACCGACAACTTACGATCAAAGAACATCTCTGCCACCAACGGCCACATGGTCCCGACAAATACGACAAAGCAGCTCACCGCGAGAAGGATATTGTTGGTTAACAAGGCGCTTTCACGGCTCACGATCCCAAATACTCCACGCGCTTCCATCGTACCGGCACGGATCGCAAACAATACGAGCGCCCCGCCTGTGAAAAAGCCAAGGATCATCAAAATAAACACACCACGCTCAGGGTCATTTGCAAAGGCATGTACTGAGGTCAGCAAACCAGAACGTACGATAAATGTCCCAATGAGCGAGAAACCAAACGCCAAAATTGCGAGCAAAATCGTCCATGATTTCAAGCTCTCACGCTTTTCCACAACAATCGCCGAGTGAAGCAACGCAGCCGCCAGCAGCCAAGGCATAAAGGACGCATTTTCAACAGGATCCCAGAACCAGAAACCACCCCAGCCAAGCTCATAATAGGCCCACCATGAGCCCAGAGCGATGCCGATGGTTAGGAAAATCCAAGCCGCCAATGTCCATGGGCGCACCCAACGCCCCCACGCAGCATCAACACGCCCTTCGATCAAAGCCGCGACCGCAAAACTAAATGCCATGCTCAAGCCAACGTAGCCCAAATATAGAAAGGGCGGGTGAAACGCCAAGCCCGGGTCTTGCAACAACGGGTTCAAATCCTGCCCATCAAACGGCGGCACCGCCAAACGTGTGAACGGGTTAGACGTGAACAGAATAAAGGCGAAGAATGCGACACCAATCGCCGCCTGAACCGACAGAACCCGTGCACGCAAGCTTGGTGGTAAATTCGTACCAAACCACGCTGCCATCGCGCCAAATAACGAAACGATCAACACCCACAACAGCATTGACCCCTCATGATTACCCCATGTGCCACTGATTTTATACAAGAGCGGCTTGTCAGAGTGGCTGTTCAGAACCACCAACGAGAGACTGAAATCAGACACGATGAACGCATACATCAATGCCCCAAACGCAAAGGCTGTCAGCATAAACTGCGCTGACGCGGCAGGCTCTGCGACCGCCATCCAAGACCGCCATCCCTTATGCGCCCCCACCAAGGGTACAAGCGCCTGCACGATAGCAACGAGAAATGCCAAGATCAGGGCAAAATGTCCAAGTTCAGTGATCATCTACAAGGGTATCCATAGCAGCTACATATTAAAGCTCAGTATAGGCAGCCCAGCCCCCCGCGCCAATGACATTCGCCCCTTAACAGGGTTCACGTTGTCGCGGGTTACGCATCTTGATTGCGCCACGCCTCAAGCGCCGCGTTGTTATCCGGCGTTAGGGATGCTGCCCCCAGCCGCACATCCGACCCGCTATCCGCCGCGCCAACGCTTTGCGCACGCAATGTGCCAAGCGCTTTGATGTTCTCCATCACTTGCGGGACATAAGCCATAGACCCAACTATTTCGCGTTGAAATTGCTGGCTTTTCACTTGATGGCGCGCGCCAAAATAGAACGACACGATCACGCCAAGCAACCACCACATCGGCTCTGGTACCAACGCAATCCCTTGCATCCGTTGGGAAAACCACAACGGATCAACCATCGCAGTCACAAACAACCCAAGTGTACCAAGCGCCAATGCAGGGCGCGGCAAGCGGTTAAGCCCATCCATAAAGCGATCAAAAACGCCCGTGCGCGCAACAGCAAATTCCGCGCCATACTCACTCATGGCTTGTACTTGAACCTGTGCACTGCGTTGTGAGCCAGCTTCGGCATTTTCGCGAAACACTTCGACAGTGTCACGGACCACATTGTTTCCACTGCCGAACATCAGTTGAAATAACCGTTCGATCATACCCATGACGCAACCCTTTCGTGAAATTCAGATGTCTTCATATGATATTCTGGCGCGATGAACTCTTCGGCGCGCCTGATCCAGCCCCCCTTTTGCCCAGAACGGGTCCGCGCATATTTGCGACTGGCAGGGCGGCGATCCGCAAGACGCAAATAGTAATTTCGTCGTGCAATCCCATAGGCGTCAACTAAATACCCATCGGCACTTTCATAAGCCGCAGTCACAGCCGCTAAAGATTGCGGCCCCAACGCACCATCCACAGCCACATCAAACCCCATATCCCTCAGTAAACGCTGCAAAATCTTGATCGCATTGCCACCAGCATTCACGTACATATCAAACACCGTAGCATGCAAAGGCTCGGGCAATTGCGCAATCATCGGCGCATCAAAGTAATGTTTGATAAAAATATCTACGGCCTGTCGACGCGTCAGCTTACGCACATCAGCAACGTCAACATCGCCGTCACGATCAAGATCAAGACCCAAACGGCGCATTGTGTGAATGGTCACGCCAAAATTGGTCGCGCCCCCCGGATCATCAGGGTCGTTCACAAAACCGCCCTCGCGCTGCACAATGTCTTGGGCAATTTCTTTAACGCTTTGCATCACCTATTCCTCACGCCATTTGGGACGTGAGCTAGATGATCAACAAAGCGTTAAATTGTCGTAGCTGGTGCGTACGTTAGGTATCTTCAGGTTCCACGTAGACACCCTGTTCTTTCAAAGCATCAATCACTTCGGAAGGAATATAAGACTCGTCATGTTTCGCAAGGATTTCAGTGGCTTCAAAGACACCGTTGATCAAACGACCCGTGCCAACCATGCCCTGCTCTTCTTCAAACAAATCCGGCAAAACACCCGCGTAGGTCACAGGCACAGAGGCACCACCATCCGTCACTGTGAACTCGATCGTCTCTCCCTGTCCACGCACCAAACTGCCAACCTCAACAAGGCCACCAATGCGAAATACCTCAGTCGGGCTGGGTGGTGCCTCAACAACCTGAGACGGGGAACGGAAAAAGTTAATGCCATCACGCAAAGCATAGCCAATCAACACGGTTGATAAAACCAAGGCGACAGCCATGACCGATACAACCTGAATACGGCGTTGTTTCTTAAGTGACTTCATCGAACCCTCCCAACGTCAGGGGAACAGCGGTGCCATCATCAAACCTGTCGTCTCAGGGATACCTAACATCAGATTGGCATTTTGCAACGCCTGTCCACTGCTCCCCTTGGTCAAATTATCGAGGGCTGCGATCACAATTGCGCGTCCATCGCGGCGATCTGCGACAACACCGATGTGACAAAAGTTCGAGCCACGAATATGGCGCGTGCTTGGGGCTTCGCCCATCGGCAGCACTTCAATGAATGGCTCATCCGCATAAGCAGCAACCATCGTGTCATAAATCGCCTTCGCATCACCCTTTACATAGGTGGTCGCCAAAATCCCGCGATTGGCTGGTACCAAATGCGGAGTGAATTGAACCTTCACGTCCCGCCCCGCCAAAGCACTGAATTCTTGATCAAATTCACCCAAGTGACGGTGTGTACTGCCTAAAGCGTAAGCATGATACCCTTCTTACAATTCAGCATGCAAAAGGTTCTCTTTCAACGCGCGCCCTGCCCCTGACACGGCACACTTAAGGTCAAGAATAATCTCATCCAAATCGATCACACCTGCGGCAATCAACGGGCGCAAAGCAAATTGACCAGTCGCCGCGTTGCAGCCAGTCCCAGCCACCAAACGAGCAGCCTTAATCTCTTCACGGTAAAATTCACTCAGACCATAAACCGCTT
>JALZUL010000195.1 GCA_023301665.1 Ascidiaceihabitans sp. | reverse complement strand
GGCAAGTTGGCGATGGTCGTCACACTACTTGAAACGCGCACACGGGCGGCGATCCGCCCTGTGCCAACACCCGATGGCGTTACGTTGCGCGCGATAGACTCCATCACATTAGATGATTACCGCGACCTTTTCCGCAGAGTTGGCGAAGAATGGCTTTGGTTCTCGCGCTTGGGCATGGATGACGAAACGCTAAGCGCGATTATTCATGACCCTTTGGTAAAGCTGTTCACTTTAGAAAAAGATGGCAAAGCAGAGGCTCTACTGGAATTAGACTTTCGCACGCCGAAAGAATGTGAACTGTTGTTCTTTGGCCTGACCCAAACCCTCATTGGCACGGGATCAGGGCGTTACCTGATGAATTTTGCTATTGAGACGGCATGGGAGCACGACATCGAGCGCTTCCATCTGCAGACCTGCACAATCGACAGTCCGATGGCTTTGAGCTTTTACAAGCGCAGCGGCTTTATCCCAACGGGTCGAAAGATCGAGGTTGCGGATGATCCACGCAACACCAAGGGATGGGATAAATCTATTGCCCCGCAAACCCCGATCGTTGAGCCCTAGTTCGTTTCTGCGCTGCAGTTGCCTTCGCTAAAGCAGGTTTTGACCTCGTTCAGCATTTCCGGCGTGGGATTTGCAAATGTCGTTCCGCCACAAGCTGGCAAGGAAAGCTCATAGCTGGCTTTCCCCTCACGAAGGAAAAGCAAGTGTTCCACGCCCGGCTCAATAGAACCGCACCATGACAACACACACTCGACAACCAATTCGACGTTTGTCTCAAAAGGTTGATCAAACCCTTCGCCTAAAAATGCGTTGCCCTTAACCGTCGCTGGGATGCGGGTCCGGTTTGCAGGTTTATCCCCTAAGCCCTTTGATCGCGGCAACAGGCTTACATCAAAAGTTAGCGTGCCCGTGCTCAAAAGAAAGCTATCTTCTGACGTCGTGGCTGCTGTGTAGCTCGACGCAACGGTTGGCTCGACGCAGGATAAAGCAAAAGCTTGCGCGGGGATCAGTAAACTGGCGGCTAGAACGAGTGAACGCATTTTAGAGGTACCCTTTGAATTCTTCGACAACCTTCACATAAACATCCCGCTTGAATGGCACAATGTTCTCTACAAGCTCGGCGGGTTTCAGCCAGCGCCAGGCGGAAAACTCTGGATGCTCGGTCTGGATATTGATCTGGTCATCCGTTCCATGAAAACGCAACAAAAACCACTTTTGCTTTTGCCCGCGATACCGCCCCTTCCAAAGTTTCGGTACTAAGTTATGCGGTAAATCGTAAGGGATCCATCCGTCGCTTACGGCAACAACACTCACCAAATCTTGGCTAATGCCTGTTTCTTCCTCAAGCTCACGTAAGGCTGCAACCTGCGCATCTTCGCCTTTGTCGATACCGCCTTGAGGCATCTGCCATGCAGCAACAGCATTATCTTTGCGTTGACCGACAAACACATCGCCGTCACTGTTCAACACCATCAAGCCAACGTTCTGGCGGTAGGGTAGTTTTTCTATGTCTTGAGGGGTCATCAAGGTCTCCTTTTACAGTGACTTACCCCGTCTTGCCAAATATCACAAACACGGTGACGCGGCGTTGTGCGTGACATCAACAGTGCCTTTAGGCGATTTAGGTTTCAACTAAGAACCAAAGGGGGGATGACCATGGCTGACTATCCACATTTGCTTGCACCACTGGACCTAGGGTTCACGACGCTAAAAAACCGCGTCTTGATGGGATCAATGCACACTGGCCTTGAGGAAACGAAAGACTGGAACCGCGTCGCCGAGTTTTACGCCGAGCGTGCGCGTGGCGAAGTGGGTTTGATGGTCACTGGTGGAATTGGCCCCAATCCAGAGGGCTCTGTTGCCTTTGGTGCCGCTGAGATGACATCTGAAGACGACATTGCCAATCATTCAACTGTCACCAAACGCGTGCATGAAGCTGGCGGCAAGATCGCGATGCAAATTTTACACGCCGGTCGATATGCTTACAATCCAGCATGCGTGGCACCATCGCCGGTGAAATCCCCTATCTCCCCTTTCCCGCCTGCGGAACTGGACGAGGACGGCATTCAAAAACAAATCAATGATATTGTGGATACAGCGGCGCGTGCCCAGAAGGCGGGGTACGATGGCGTAGAAATCATGGGGTCTGAAGGGTACTTCATCAATCAGTTCCTCGTGACCCACACCAACAAGCGCACCGACAAATGGGGCGGTTCTTATGAAAACCGCATGCGCCTGCCGATCGAGATCATCAAACGCACCCGCGCCGCTGTGGGTGAGAACTTTATCATCATCTATCGTTTGTCGATGATCGATCTCATCCCAAATGGCTCAACCTTTGATGAAGTCATCCAATTGGCCAAAGAGGTCGAAAAAGCAGGTGCCACCATTATCAACACCGGCATCGGCTGGCATGAGGCACGTATCCCGACGATTGCGACCTCGGTGCCACGCGCGGCCTTTTCATGGGTGACCAAGAAACTTATGGGGCAAGTGAATATCCCCATCATCACATCAAACCGGATCAATACCCCAGACGTTGGCGAAGACGTCCTTGCCACGGGTTGCGCGGATATGGTGTCGATGGCCCGTCCAATGTTGGCGGACGCAAACTTTGTCTCAAAAGCCATGCAGGGCAAAGCGGATCAAATCGCACCTTGCATCGCCTGCAATCAAGCGTGTTTGGACCACACTTTTGGCGGCAAAATTTCATCATGCCTTGTGAACCCACGTGCCTGCTATGAGACCGAGCTGACATTACCCAAAACAAACACCCCAAAGACCATCGCCATCGTTGGGGCGGGTCCGGCCGGCCTTTCAACAGCTCTGGCCGCGCACGAGCGGGGCCACAACGTAACCATCTTTGACAAAGCCGATGAGATTGGCGGGCAGTTGAACATGGCGAAACAAGTGCCCGGCAAGGAGGAATTCTGGGGTCTTGTCGATTGGTATCGCACCATGGTTGCACAAATGGGCATCAAAACAATGCTCGGCCGCGCCGTTGGTGCAGATGACTTAACCGAATTTGACGAAGTGATCATCGCCACAGGCGTCATGCCTCGCGACACCAAGATACCCGGACAAGACGGCGATAACGTCCTAAGCTATATTGACGTCCTGCGCCACAAAGCGCCTGTGGGCAAACGTGTCGCGGTGGTCGGGGCGGGCGGCATCGGTTTTGATGTATCTGAATTCTTAGCCCACGAGGGTGAAAGCCTGACCGAGAACCTACCAGAATGGATGC
>JALZUL010000194.1 GCA_023301665.1 Ascidiaceihabitans sp. | reverse complement strand
GAAGTCCTCGAACTGATCCGCACCCTGCCCCTCACAATCGTCACCTCGCTGCATGACCTGAATTTGGCTTCCGGCGCGTGCGACGACGTGCTTCTTCTTCAATCGGGTCAATCCCTAGGGTTTGGCCCCCCTTCACATGTGCTCACCGAAACCGCGGTGTCGAATGCGTTTCAAATCCACGCACGCCGCGAACAGCTTTCTCAAAGCAACACCGATCATCTAACCTACCACCTCCACTCCAAAGGAACACTCTCTTGAAATCCACATTACTGGCGACCGGTGCCCTCCTTATCTCTGCAAGTGCCTTGGCCGCACAAACCACCGTCCAAAGCTGCAACCGGTCCGTGACCTTTGACGCCCCACCAGAACGCGCAATCTCGAATGACGTGAACCTGACCGAGATGATGCTGGCCCTTGGCCTGGCCGACCGCATGGTGGGATACACAGGTGTCTCTGGCTGGAAAACACTGGATGAAGACATGCGCAACGGCATCGAAGCCCTGCCAGAATTGTCCCCCAAATACCCAACCCGCGAGGTTCTCGTTGGCGCAGATGCCGATTTCTACTTTGCCGGCTGGAATTACGGCATGAAAGTTGGCGGCGAACTCACCCCAGAGACATTGGAGCCCTTTGGCATCCAAGTGTATGAGCTCACAGAATCCTGCGCCCACGTCATGCAAAAAGACACAGCCAGCATGGACGACATGTATGTTGACCTGCTCAACCTTGGCCGCATCTTTGACGTCCAAGAGCGCGCCAATGAATTGGTCGATGGCTACAAAGCAGAACTCGCCGCATTCTCCCAAGAGCTAGAAGCCGGTGAGCCCCTGCGCGTCTTTGTCTACGACAGCGGCGACGACACGCCCTTTACAGCGGGCAGCTATGCGATGCCCACCGCTCTGATCGAAGCGGCTGGCGGGACAAACATCATGGACGACTTTGAGAAAAGCTGGGGCACTGTGACATGGGAAGAGGTTGTAGAACGCAATCCCGAAGTCGTTGTCATCATCAACTACGGCGAAGTCACCGCAGCGCAAAAACGTGAATTCATGATGACCAACCCAGCCTTCGCCGACCTTGATGCCGTGAAAAACGACCGCTTCGTCACGCTAGAATACGTCGAAGCCACACCGGGCCCACGCAACATCAAAGCGATCAAAACCCTCGCTGAAGCCTTCTGGGCAAAGTAAAACCATGAACCAGACCAAGACAACACAACCCACAGGACATCGCATGAGCCATCACATGGGCAAAACATCCGCTGTCGTCGCTGCTGGGCTCATCCTTCTCTTGGTCTCACTTTGCGTGGCGGTGTCTGTCGGGGCGGTCAAGGTCCCGATGAGCACCGTTTGGGGTATCTTGCTGAACAAACTCTCGCCAGATCTTATCGAACCCTCGTGGTCGAAAGGCCGCGAAGCGATTGTTTGGGAAATCAGGTTCCCCCGCGCCCTTTTGGCCATGATGGTTGGGGCGGGTTTGGCGATGGTTGGCGCGAGCCTTCAAGCAGTGACCCGCAACCCTCTTGCTGACCCTCACCTTCTGGGTATTTCTTCAGGCGGTGCGTTCGGGGCTATTCTCGCGCTGCTTCACACGGGGTTGTTCTTAGGGCTCCTGACGGTGCCGTTGTTCGCATTCTTGGGGGCCTTGGGGGCCACAGCTATTGTTCTTGGCGTGTCGCGCTTTGCCGATGCCACCAGCGCTGATCGGCTGGTCCTTGCTGGGGTCGCTGTCTCTTTTATCATCATGGCTGGCGCGAATGTGCTTATCTTTCTGGGGGATCCACGCGCGACCCACACCGTTGTCTTTTGGATGTTAGGTGGGCTGGGTCTCGCCCAGTGGAGCCAATTGATCTACCCACTGGTGATCTTGATTGCCTGTGGCGCATGGCTCCTGACACGCTCAAGCGACCTGAACGCGATGACCGTCGGGGACGAAACTGCGTCCACTCTGGGCATACCTGTTGCGCGGTTCCGCCTGTCGGTCTTTGTCATCGGTGCCCTCGTGACCGGCGTGATGGTCGCGTTTTCAGGCATCATCGGATTTGTGGGGCTGATGGTTCCGCACGTGGCGCGTATGCTCGTGGGGGGCAACAATCATCGGGTCTTGCTCGGCTCGGCCCTGATCGGCGCAATCTTCTTGCTTTGGGCTGACATCACCGCCCGCACCATTATGGCCCCAGAGGACATGCCCATCGGGATTGTAACGGGATTGGTGGGCGGCGTGTTTTTCGTCTGGCTGCTCAGCAGGAAAAAAACCGGATAAACACGCCCCACGCGACAGCCAACTCAGATCAATGCTTGCCTATTGGGGATGCGTCTTTACTTTGGACAGACCATCAAGGGTGAGGCAAAGTTCATTTCATGCAGACATTAGGTTCAAACACCGTCGAATGGGGCATTTTAGGATGCGGCGACGTCACCGAAGTAAAAAGCGGCCCTGCCTTGCAAAAAGCCGCTAGGTCAAACCTATGCACTGTCATGCGCAGAGATGCCGAAAAAGCGGCCGACTATGCCCAGCGACACGGCGTTCCCAATTGGACAAATGACGTTGATACATTGCTGGCAGACCCAAAAATTAACGCGGTCTATATCGCGACACCGCCAAATTCTCATGCAGAATATGCTGTGCGCGCGCTTCATGCGGGCAAAGCTGTGTTATTGGAAAAACCAATCGCCCTAAACCGCGAGGAATGCGACCGCATCGAAACCGCTCTAAAGGAAACAGGTGGAAAACTAAGCGTCGCTTATTACCGACGCGCCTTGCCACGTTTTGAGAAACTCAAAGAAATTGTACAAGACGGCACCATCGGCGCACCGCGCATGATCGAGGTGCGCCAATTCAAACACGTCA
>JALZUL010000193.1 GCA_023301665.1 Ascidiaceihabitans sp. | reverse complement strand
AACCGCGAAATTCGCCGCGCCATGCAAGACGTTGGGCTGACCGTGAACCGCTTGATCCGCATCAGCTACGGCCCGTTCCAACTGGGCGATCTGAAACAGGGCGACGTCGAAGAAATCCGCCGCAAAGTGATGCGCGACCAGCTTGGCCTTGATTCGGGCCCCGATGCGGGCACCGATGCCCCAACCGGCACCGCCAAGAAAAAATCAGTAAGCCGCACCCGCAAGGAACCGATTTCGCGCAAGCCCTCAGAACAGGGCCGCACCCGCACCTTGGCCCGTTCCGAGGCAGAGCGCAAAGCCAAAGCCAAGGGCGGCACCAACGGCGCGGGTGGCAAAATGGCCAAACGCGGCAAACCCTCGAGCCGTTACAATGATGATGCACAGGACGGTTCCGGCGCAAAACGCTTTGATCGTTCCGGCGGCAATTCCTACGGACGCCCCGGCGGTAAGGCCGCAGCAAAGCCATATGGCAAACCCAAAGGTCCAAACAAACGATAAGCGGGCAAATAATCACCAAAGGTCCAAATGAACGCCTTAAGGGTAGAATTGGTTGAAATTCCCCCTTCTTGGCTTCCTTAGCAATTGTTACACATCCCTGTTATGCGCTAAAAGGCATCAACAATTGACGCCTTTGACCTCTTGGGACCTGATATGATTGATTTACTTACGTTCGAAAACCTCGGCAATTTGCTGATGCTTTGCTTCCTACAAGCCGTTTTGGGCTTTGATAACTTGCTTTACATCAGCATCGAGAGCCAGCGCGCTCCGGTTGCACAACAAGCCGCGGTGCGCCGCTGGGGCATCATCATTGCCGTGGCCCTGCGGGTTGTCTTGCTCTTTGTAATGATCCGACTGATCGATGCGATGGCCGAACCCTTCTATACCTTCCAATGGGAAGGCGTCTTAACGGGGGCTGTCAACTTTGCCACTTTGGTGTTTATCATCGGTGGTGTTTTCATCATGTACACAGCCGTCAAAGAGATCAGCCATATGCTGACCATTGAACACCTTGATACGGATGTTGAGAACAAATCGGGCAAAACAGCCAGACAGGCCGTTATGCTGATCGTGATCATGAACTTGATCTTCTCTTTCGACTCGGTGCTGTCTGCCCTCGCGATCACCGATGTGTTCCCGATCCTTGCTATCGCGATCATCCTCTCTGGTGTCGCAATGCTATTGCTGGCCGACAGCGTAACGCGCTTTTTGGAAGCCAACCGCATGTATGAGGTCCTTGGCCTGTTCATCTTGTTGATCGTTGGTGTTGTTTTGCTCGGCGAAGCGGGTCAAGCCGCCGCCCACGCGATGCACGACGAAACACTGGCCCTTAAGTTCTTTGGCTACGAAGTGATCCCAATGTCCAAAACGACATTCTACTTCTCAGTCTTGGTGCTCGTCGCCGTTGAAGTCATTCAATCAGGCTACAGCCGTAAACTGAACGCTGAACGCCGCACCGGCCAAAAGCACTAAAATACCGCCAGCGGCCATCGCGCCGTTGGCATCCATTCCTGCCCAAGGGGGACACATGGGACCTAAATCGTTTCAAAAGATCGCCTACGTGGCCCTTATCGTTTTGATGTTCGGTGTGACCACCGGCTTACTTGGGGGGCTGTAAACATGGCACAACGTTTCGGTGGCAAATTCAGCCCAGATGACAACGCGTCAGAGACCTCCCGCTCAGAACCTTCTGTAGATGGGGCCTATGCCCGCGCCACAGTTGACCCTGTTGGCGCACGCTCAAACATCTTGTTCATCCCCGCCATCCCTATGGTGTTCCTCGCCCTGAATGACGGCGCAATTGGCTTAACGGTTGCGCTTATCTCGGCCGCTTTGCTCACACTGGCCGCTTGGCTGTTGCGCGGTGGTTTGACGGCAGAGGCCGAATTCAACGCCCGCAAAGTGGCACGTCGCCCTGCCCTGCCGCGCAAGATGATCTCATCCGCCCTTACAGGCCTCGGCGTGGCCTTTGCCGCCTACCGCTCTGAACCGGGCCTGATCGCCCCCCTGCTTTACGGGATCGCAGCCGCCGGCCTTCACATCGCCGCCTTTGGCATCGACCCGCTTAAATCCAAGGGCATGGAAGGCATCGACACACACCAACAAGACCGCGTTGCTGGCGTTGTGGACAAGGCCGAGACCTACCTTGCTGAAATGTCCGATGCGATGATCCGTTCCGGTGATCGCAAGATGGAGCTGAAACTCAACGCCTTTCAAGACAAAGCCCGCGACCTGATCCGCACTGTTGAGGAAGACCCGCGCGACCTCACCGCGGCGCGTAAGTACCTTGGCGTTTATCTGATGGGCGCGCGCGACGCGACGTCCAAATTCGCTGACGTTTACAGCCGCACCAAAGACGAAAAAGCCCGCACAGACTACGCCAGCCTGCTCGATGACCTTAGCAAAGGCTTCGATGCCCGCACCGCCAAATTGCTGCTGGATGACCGCAGTGATCTAAACATAGAAATCGACGTGCTGCGCGATCGATTGCAACAAGAAGGCGTCGTCCTAGACCGCGCCAACAAACTTTAACGAGGGAACAGACATGTCAGAGAATACACGCCTACAAGCCGAAAAAGCGCTTGCCGACATCGAAAAAGTCACAGCAATCGAATTGCGCGAACCTGTAGAGGCCAACGCCCTCGTGGTTCTGGCCGAAGCCGATGAACCGGTCAGCGCAGAAATTCGCAAGCGCATGGACGAAATCGACATGTCCAGCACGCAATCCATCGTCTCCTTTGGCTCTGCCGCACAGGCTGAATTGCAAGTGATCTCACAATCCATGCTCGCAGATGTGCGCAACAAAGATGTGGGCCCTGCTGGCGATTCACTGCGCTCTATCGTGACAACCATCCGTGGTTTCTCAGTCTCTGAACTCGACGTACGTCGTGACCGCTCATGGTGGGAAAAGCTGATTGGCCGCGCCGCACCTTTCGCAAAGTTCACTGCCAAATTTGAAACCGTCCAAGGGCAAATCGACAAGGTCACCGATGATCTTCTCAGCCACGAGCACACGTTGCTCAAAGACATCAAATCCCTTGATGTACTGTATGAAAAGACCCTCGATTTCTACGACGAGCTGGCGCTTTACATCTCAGCCGGTACCGAAAAACTGGAAGAGCTCGACAACACAACAATCCCTGCCAAAGCCGCAGAGGTCGACAAAGCCGCCGAAGATGATCAAGTCATGGTCGCCCAAGAGCTGCGCGACATGCGCGCCGCACGCGACGATCTGGAACGCCGTGTTCACGATCTGAAACTGACGCGTCAGGTGACAATGCAATCCTTGCCCTCAATCCGCTTGGTGCAGGAAAACGACAAATCACTGGTCACAAAGATCAATTCGACTTTGGTCAACACGGTTCCGCTTTGGGAAACGCAATTGGCTCAAGCCGTCACCATCCAGCGCTCTGCCGAAGCGGCAGCAGCCGTGCGTGATGCGAACGATTTAACCAACGAATTGCTCACCTCAAACGCGGCCAACCTGCGTTCATCCAACAAGATGATCCGCGAAGAAATGGAACGTGGCGTCTTTGACATCGAAGCCGTCAAACAAGCCAACGCAGATCTGATCGGCACAATCCAGGAATCGTTGCAAATCGCGGACGACGGCAAAGCAAAACGTGCCGCCGCCGAACAAGAGCTCAAGAAAATGGAATCTGACCTGCGCGATACATTGGCCTCGGCCAAAGCACGCAAAGACGGGCTTGGCGATGCGGTTGCTGACGCCGTCACAAGCTAAACTCAGGTGCAAAGCGGAATATGGATCAAAACGCGACGCGCCCTCTCAGCCTTTGGCTGTTTGGGGGCGCTTGCCGCGTGTGACCTAAGTGTTCCCGTTGCCTCAGTTCTCAAGCCACAAGCGCGCCCTGCGGTTGTGGCCCCTCCTCCCCCCAAGCCCCCTGTTGTCGCCCAAGCGACCTCAGAACAAAGCGCCACGCTGCGCACCTACTTGCGCTCGGTGCAAGCCAACCAGCTGACCAGCGGCTTGTTACGCCAAGATGGCGGCGGCCCAGACACACCGTTCACGGCAGACATGTTGGCGCGCAATTTTCAGCAGATCACCTTTTTCAATGAATACTCCACCGCGCAGCTCCCTGCAGGTGTGTCGGGCAGTCTGCGCCGCTGGAACGAACCGATCCGCTTTGCCGTCAAATTCGGCGCATCCGTTCCTACATCACAACAACGTACAGACCGCGCAGATGTCGCGAAATACGCCGACCGCTTGACCCGCGCCACGGGGCATCCCGTTTCCGTCGGCGGACCTGCAAACTTCTACGTGCTATTTGTCGGCGAAGACGACCGCGCTGAAGTCATCGACTCTATGATCGGCCGCCTACCGGGCGTTGGCGATGCGAACCTCTCAAGTTTGCGCAATCTTTCAGACGACATCTATTGCGCTGTCGCCGCCTATTCTGCCGGTTCAGACAGCAGCGTCTACACAGCGGCCGTTGCCGTCATCCGTTCTGAGAACCCTGATCTTTTGCGCCTTGCTTGCATTCATGAGGAACTCGCCCAAGCCATGGGCCTCGCCAATGACAGCCCAAGCGCGCGCCCCTCGATCTTTAACGACGATGATGAATTTGCACTGCTCACAACCCACGATGAACTGCTTTTAAAAATGCTATACGATCCGCGCCTTCAGGCTGGTATGTCTTTGCCCGAAGCGACCCCAATCATTCGCACAATCGCCACTGAGCTGATATCAGGGCCATCATAATTCCAAAAAGACGTCTGTGCTGTGCACTTACGTTTTACCGACACAATACCGACGTTATACAGACACCTGATCAGCGTCGTTTTGATCCGCAACTAAGGAGACCTAAATTATGGGTATTTTTGATTTTCTAACCGGTGAATTCATCGATGTGATCCACTGGGTCGACGACACCCGTGACACGATGGTCTCTCGCTTTGAACGCGAAGGCCACGAGATCAAATACGGTGCCAAGCTGACCGTCCGCGAAGGCCAAGCCGCCGTGTTCGTCCACGAGGGGCAATTGGCAGATGTCTTTACCCCCGGTCTTTATATGTTAGAGACCAACAACATGCCGTTGATGACCACGTTACAGCATTGGGACCACGGCTTTAAAAGCCCATTTAAATCAGAGATTTACTACGTCAACACCACCCGTTTCAACGATCTGAAATGGGGCACCAAGAACCCGATCATTTGCCGCGATCCTGAATTTGGCCCTGTGCGTTTGCGTGCCTTTGGCACCTATTCCGTGCGCGTTGTTGATCCTGCAAAGTTCCTAACCGAAATCGTCGGCACTGACGGCGAATTCACGATGGATGAGATCAGCTTCCAGATCCGCAACATCATCGTTCAAGAGTTCTCGCGCACCGTGGCGCGTTCTGGCATTCCCGTGCTCGACATGGCCGCAAACACCCGCGAAATGGGCCAGTTGATCGCCAAAGAAATCGAAGCACAACTGGCAGAATACGGCCTCGCCCTGCCAGAACTTTACATTGAAAACATAAGCTTACCCCCCGCCGTCGAAGAAGTCATGGACAAGCGTTCGTCCATGGGCGTCATTGGCAATCTAAACGAGTACATGCAGTTTCAAACCGCCGAGGCCTTGGGCCGCGATGGTTCTGGTGCCGCCTCTATCCAAGCCGGTTTGGGTGCCGGATTGGGCATGCAAATGGCAGCCGCCGCGGGTCCATGGGGTGCCGCCGCACCTGCAGCAGCTGCCGCAGCGCCAGCCGCTGCTGCGCCGCCCCCACCACCGCCTGTCGAACACGTCTGGCACATCGCAGTGGATGGCCAAACAACCGGTCCATTCTCAAAAGCTGCAATGGGGCGCAAAGCGACTGAGGGCGCTTTGACCCGCGAAACCTTCGTTTGGACCGCCGGTCAGGACGGCTGGAAAAAGGCCGAAGATGTGCGTGAGCTCACGCAACTCTTTA
>JALZUL010000192.1 GCA_023301665.1 Ascidiaceihabitans sp. | reverse complement strand
GCGATGAATGGCACATTTATGCATCTCGACAATAGTGGCGGGAAACGTACATTCGCTGCGAGTGCGAAATCGGATAGGCTGCTCTAAAAAAGCGGACGCTCAGAGCGTCAATCCGTTTTTACTCTTGCGCAAATGCAGCGAAAGTCGGCAAGAATCCAAAGTAACATATACTGCGTGATGCACCGATGACTGGTTGTCATTGAGAGCAGCAGCTCGTTGGACAGATTTTAAGGTAGACTCTGGTTTTCTGTAACAGCACAGACGCAATGCAAGCTTTCTTCAATACGCGCTCGACATGTATCTACGAAATGCGATGCGCTGGCCTTAGCATTTTACTTACATTGATCTGACGCCCAAATTCAGGCTTTGGAAATATGGTTCGCAGCAGCAATATTTGCGATCACAATCGCGGCCTCTAGATCGTTGTTTTGCGCGATTTGATGGCACAAAGACCCGATGAACATATCTCCCGCGCCATGGGTGCTGACCACGTCAACTGGTAGGGCCGCCAGTTTGCCCGACGCTTGCCCGCGACGCGCCCACGCGACACCGTCACCACCAGCCGTCACAATCGCCGTTTCAACTATCTTTGTCAGCGAAATTGCGGCGTCTTCAGCACTTAGAAGATTATCAACTGCAAGGCCGCCCATGTCCTCAGCCTCGACGGCGTTCACGACGACTATATCAATCAACGCGATCAGTTCGTCAGACAAGGCACGCCAAGGTGCCGCGTTGATGCAAACTTGAACGCCATAACTGCGCGCATTTCGAGCTGCTGCGATATTGACGGCCTCGGGAACTTCGTTTTGCAAGATCAGTACTTTTGCATCACGCCAGATACCAGGGGCGTCAAATTGCGCAGTATCAATCAGTAAATTCGCGCCCGACACGATGACCGCGCCGTAATCACCTTCTGCGTCGATGATCGCGACGCTCATGCCGGTTCCATGATCCACCACCGTCGCAATGTGATCAGTTCCGATGCCATGATCCTGCAAAGTGGTCCGCATTAAATCAGCAAAACTATCTTGGCCTACTGCCCCAACAAAACGTGTTGGCGCTCCAGCGATAGCGGCGGCCACGGCCTGATTGCCACCTTTGCCGCCAAATTTAGGATACCATTTTTGGCCAGTCACCGTCTCGCCCTTGCGTGGGCGGTCGGGGGCTTCGACCATGACATCATAGTGCAGGCTCCCCACGACGACGACGCCAGCGGTCATAATTCGCGCTTTGCAGAAACGGCATTCATGGTCTTGCTAAGGTTAACTTCGGCAGTGGCGAAATCGCGTTGTGCTATGGCCACAAACAATGCGTCCAAGATGTTGAGTTGTGCAATCCGAGCGGCTGCGTTTTCGCCCAACAATGGCGACCCTTGGGCTGTAGAGCACAAAACCACATCGGCGGCTTCTGCGATTGGGCTTTGCGCATAATTGGTGACGGCAATGGTGCGCGCGCCCACTTTGCGTGCCAGTTTCATCGGCTCCAACACAGCAGTTGTCGTTCCAGAATGACTGAACACCATAACGGCATCATCAGGCTTTAGAACAGAGGCCGACATCATCATCATATGCGCGTCGTCGTACACGGTTGCCCGTTTGCCAATCCGCAGAAATTTATGCGCCACATCACGGGCTATCTGGGCTGATCCACCAATACCGTAGAAGTCGCGCTGTTGGGCGTTGTGCATGATATCAGCCGCACGGTCAAATGCGTCAATATCTAAGATAGCGATTGTCTCTTCGAGCGCCTGCATTGACGTGCGAAACACCTTTTGGATGATGTTTGCAGAGCTGTCGTCAGGCGAAATTTCGCGGTAAAGATTGGCGGCGTCTGACTGTTTGTATTCGACAAGGCCACCGCGCAACGCGCGAAACCCGCTGAAGCCTAACTTTTTGGCAATCTTGACGATCATCGCCTCGGACACCGAAGATTCAGTCGCGATTTCCTTGAGCGAGGTTTGATCCGTGAGGTTTTCGCGTGACGTGATTGCATCAACCACGCGCAATTCCAGCGGCGTCAGTTGTGGCAGTCGCATCCGTATTTGTGCGCCGACGGCGCGTGGGTCTTGCCCTGTCATTGCGTTATTTTCCTCGTGTCGCGCGATCAATCAACATCGCTACGATGATGATAATACCTGTGGCAAGCAATTGATAGAAGGCTTGGACATTCATCAAGGTTAGCCCATTGCGTAGCGACCCCAAAATAATCGCCCCAATGAGCGTGCCAACCACGCTGCCTTTGCCCCCCATCAACGACGCACCGCCGATGGCAGCAGCCGCAATCGCATCCAGTTCCCACAAATTACCCATTGTGGGCTCTGCCGCCCCCAACCGTCCGACAAGGATCAGTGCTGCAACGGATGCAAGCGTGCCGGAAATCATAAAGGTTGCGACCTTGGTTCTGGCGACGGGCACGCCGGCGATACGCGCGGCTTCCTCATTCCCCCCAACGGCCAAAATATATTCACCAAGGGGCGTTTTGTTCAGCACGACCCACAGGATCAATGCGATGATTCCTACGGCGATCACAGGGTTTGGAATGCCCCCTACGGTGCCGTTTGTCAGGGCGCGAAATTCGGGTGGGATGCCGAATACCGGATTGCCACCAGTATAAATCAGGGACAACGCGCGAAAAAGCGACAGACCGCCAAGCGTCACAATAAAGGGCTGCAACCCACCGTAGGCAACCAGCACACCGTTGAACATTCCACATAACATCCCAACGCCAAGTGACGCCATAATCGCGAGCGGCACAGGCACGCCAGCCACCATCAACGTCGCGCCAATCACCGCCGAAAGCGCGGCTGTTGGTCCGACAGATAGATCAATACCCCCCGAAATAATCACAAGGGTCATGCCCAAAGCAATCAATGCATTGATGGACGATTGTTGGAGGATGTTGATCAAGTTCGGCTTGGTCAAAAATACCGGTGATAACGAGGCGAAGACCACGACAATCAGGATTAACCCCAGAAGGGTTCCAGCATCCCTCACACTAAATTTGATGTTCAAAAACGGGGCTTTTCGGGTCTGTGTTGGTTGTGTCATTTGATTACCCTGTCATTCTTTTGGCCAGCTTAGGCACTCTTTTGGTCTTTACGCGGGATCGCGTGAAATGCGATTGCTTCTTCGGAAATTTCAGACTGATCAAGATCGGCAACGATTTCGCCTTCGCGCATCACCAGAACCCGATCCGACACCCGAATAATCTCGGGCATTTCAGAGGACACGACGATGATCGCATTCCCTTCAGCGGCAAGTTTTTCGATCAAACCGTAAATTTCGGATTTGGCACCGACATCAATACCGCGCGTGGGTTCATCGAATAAAAACACCTGCGTTGATGCGGCCAACCAGCGGCCAATAATCGCTTTTTGCTGATTGCCGCCGCTGAATGTGCCGATAG
>JALZUL010000191.1 GCA_023301665.1 Ascidiaceihabitans sp. | reverse complement strand
GCAGGTGGCGAAGCTTCTGTGTTTGGGTAAGGCATATGACCCCTCAGAATGGAAGACAGAAGCCGATTACGTGCGTGATTGTCGCCGCGGCTCGCTCAGCAGAAAAGCACAGGAAGCGATCTTTGCCTTGGCGATGGAAGCCAAGTATTCCAAGGATGACATCCTTTCTATCTATCTGAACCGTGCTTACATGGGAGGCGGCGCTTACGGTGCTGAAGCAGCCGCGCAGCGTTATTTCGGAAAAAGTGCCGCCGAAGTTAGTATCCCTGAGGGTGCGATGTTGGCAGGCCTGTTGACGGCTCCATCCACTTTATCACCTACCCAAAATCTACAACGCTCGCAAAACCGCGCTGCGACGGTTGTGCGTTTGATGCGTGAGCAGGGCTATGTCACCACAGAGGACGAAGCAGTTGCTCAGGCCAACCCAGCCGTTTTGTCTAAGGCGGCGAAACAACAAGCAGGTGGATATTTCGCGGATTGGGTGATGTCGACGGGGCCAGAGTTCTTCACCCGTAAAACCACGGAAGATGTGATCATCCGCACTACCCTTGATCAACGTTTGCAAAAAGCAGCCGAAGAAGGGTTGCAGTGGGTGTTTGATAATAAAGTATCCGCAGGTTCTAAAGCGCAAGCCGCTATTGTGGTAATGAGCGCTGATGGCGCTGTGCGTGCAATGGTAGGCGGGCGCGCGACTAAGGTAACGGGTGCATTTAACCGTGCGACACAGGCGTTCCGCCAGACAGGGTCCGCGTTTAAGCCGTTTGTTTACGCTACAGCCCTTGATCTGGGGTATTCTCCGCTGGAGCGCATTCAAGATGAACCATACTGTCTGAACATTGCCGGTTCTGGTGAGTGGTGCCCGCGAAACTACACCAATCGCTTTGAAGGTTCAGTGACCTTAACCGAAGCTTTACAAGACTCGTTGAACATTCCGGCTGTTAAAGTTTCTGAAAGCGTTGGCCGTGATTTGGTCCGTCGCGTCGCATCCGACTTTGGTATCCAGAGCGATTTGGCGGATGGGCCGGCTTTGGCCTTGGGGGCATCTGAGAGCACATTGATCGAAATGACTGGGGCCTATGCTGGAATTTTGAATGGTGGATCGTCGGTGACCCCGTTTGGTTTGGTTGAGCTGAGCCTTCTTGGAGATAAAGAGCCCCTAATGGGGTCAGGTGGCGGCATTGAAGAGCGGGTCATTCAAGAAAGTTCGGCACGTCAGTTGATTTGGATGATGGAAAAGGTCGTCAGTGAGGGTTCTGGCAAGCGGGCCCAGTTTGGGGGGCGTGAGATCGCTGGTAAAACTGGTACGACACAAGGTGCGAAAGATGCCTGGTTCATTGGTTTCACTGGTGACTACGTTGCGGGTGTTTGGATGGGCTACGATGATAACACCAAGTTAAAGGGTGTAACCGGCGGAGGTTTGCCTGCAGATATCTGGCGTGAGACGATGCAACGTATTCACGTTGATGTGCCCATCAAGCCGCTACCGATGGAAGCGCCTGAGCAGATACAACAAGTCGTTGTTGAACAACCTGTCGCGCGACCAAACCCCGAACGATCTCAGCGCAGCGTTATTGAAAATTTGTTGTTGGATATTTTGGGTGGGGGCAACTCAAGCAATCGAGATCGCTCAGCCCCCCTGAGAGGCGATGAGAGATAAGGCGACACAAAGCCGCCCTATCAATTGGCCTTGCTAGCCAGACTTCTTTAGGTCGGCGATCATCTTGTCGATGTTTCCGCCGTTACGATCAAGCAAAGCGCCGATCTCGGTACGTTCTGTCAAAAGCAGGTTGATGCCCTCGATGAACATGTTGAAGAACAGATCCTTACCGGTGCGGTCAGAAACGTGGAACGTAATGTCGAACGGTGATTGGCCGTGCAGTTTGGCGACGGCGGTTACCTCAAACCAGGATTTAACCTTACGCACACCTTTAACTTCGAGTTGACCACCAACGAATTCACGAAAACGGCTGCCATAAGTTTGTGCGATATAAGCTTGGAAAGCATTTGAAAACGCGCGTTTCTGGCCAGCAGTCGCGCGGCGTGCATCAACACCCAACGCATAGGCTGAGATGTAAGATGTGTCTGAGTAACGTGCAAAGATACGTTCGAAATCTTTAATCATGCCACTTTCGGATTTGCCCGAAGCGATTACCTTATTAATGTCGGCTACAAGAGTGTTCACGAGAACTTTGGCGCTTGCTTCGGTCAGGGCATTAGCGAAAGTGGGCCACAATGGTGCCAAGGCAAAGCTTGAGAAAAAAGCGGTGAAAGAACGACGTTTCATCTTAGAACCCTTCAGTGTCTAGTTCAAATGGATCGATTTCAGCCTCGAGGTCTTCTTGACCAAGCTCGAAGCGGCGATTTTGGAGGTAAATTAAGCGGGCTTGCGCGTAGCTATCTGCGCTTTCGTATAGAACAGAGTCGATGGTGTCGGCAAACCGGCCGCGATCAGATAAGCGTGAAGCTGTGCTCGCAGCTGTGCCGTAATATTGCTCGGGGCTGTCGACTGCGTAGCTTAGGGGGTTTGTAAACAGATCCACCACTTTGCCGGTCGCGTTGCGCACTGTTGATGGGCCGAGGCCCGGTAGCTCGACATAAGGCCCTTCGCCTGCGCCCCAAGTATAGAGTGTTTCACCAAAATCAGTGGTGTGTTCAGGCATTTCGAATTCTGCAGCTACATCGATAAATCCGCCGGCACCCAATACAGTGTTGGTCAAGAAGCGGCTGGTCGAAATACCTGCGCCTTTTAGGTCCCCTTGGAGCAGAGAATTGACGACAACACTTGGCTGACCCAAGTTTTCAGCGAAATTGCCGATAAAACCTTCAATTTCGTCCGGTAAAAGTGAAATGCCGCGAGACGCAGGGCGCACAAGACTTCTGTCTAGGCTGCGATTGAATTCATGGATCTTACGGTTCTGTTTTTCGTAGGGGTCGTAAATGCCGCCCTCTTGAACGCTTGTCGTGCCGGAGGCACATGCTGTTAAAACGCAAAGTCCAGAAATAGCAGCTGATTTTGTTAGGTATTGATTGATCGACGAAATACGGAACACCGAAAAGAACTCCAAAAGGATAGGTTTAGGCTTAACTAATACTTTAAAGAGTATTGCCCATAGATAGAGGAAGAGAAATACACTTATGTGGCACTTACGTGACACGATGGGTTATATCGATTGTGAAGAATGTTGAAAGTGCGCACAAACTTCAGGCGAAAAGGTGCCGATGAAAAATAATATTTTAGAACGTGGTAAAGCCGAATTGCGAACGGCAAGAGCGAGTAGCCGTCATCTATATTGGATTGTTGCACTCTTTAGTTTGTTTGCCAATTTGTTAATGCTGACCGGCCCAATGTACATGTTGCAAGTGTACGATCGTGTCTTGGGCAGCAAGTCACAAGAGACGCTTATCGCGTTGTCTCTTTTGGTCGTGTTTTTGTATGGTATTATGGGGGTGTTGGACTTCACCCGTGGTCGGATTATGGCCCGTGTCGGGGCCAAATTTCAAAATGCTCTAGATCGACGCGTTTTTGATGCGACGATTAGAAAATCTGCTGTGGCACCCGATCTTCAAACCCAATCAGGCCTGAATGATCTCGAAGCTGTGCAGCGGTTCATCACCTCGCCCGTATTGCTGGCGTTTTTCGATTTGCCATGGACCCCAATATTCTTAGCGGGCATTTTTATCTTTCACCCGCTTTTGGGTGCTATGGCCATGGGAGGAGCTGCTCTTCTCGTAATAATCACTTTGCTCAATCAATTTCTGTCGCGTCATCCTCAAGCCCAAGCGGCGCTGGCCGGCCAACATGCAGGCAACCTATCCAACCAAGTGCGTGATGAAGCGGAAATGGTTCAGGCAATGGGGATGCGTGATGCGGCCTTCGCTCGCTGGGAAAAGAGCCGAAATGTAGCATTATCCGAGCAAATCAAAGCGACCGATGTCAGCGGCGGATTTACGTCGCTTACAAAGACTCTGAGATTGTTTCTACAATCTGCCATGTTGGGGCTTGGCGCCTATCTTGTCTTGCAAAACGAAATGACGCCAGGTGCGATGATTGCGGGCTCTATTTTGCTTGGACGTGCTTTGGCACCGGTTGAGATGATGCTCAATCAATGGGCTTTGGTTCAACGTGCGGGCAAGGGATGGAGCAACCTGTCCGAATTGCTGGGGACTGTCCCAGTTGAACCTCTGCGCACGCCTTTGCCAAAAGCGAAAGCTCGGCTTGTGGCCAAGTCGCTGACTGTTGTGCCCCCTGGTGAAAAGGTTGCTGCATTGCGTGGGGTTGCGTTTGAACTATTGCCTGGGCAGGCATTGGGGGTCATCGGGGCATCTGGTGCGGGTAAATCTTCGTTGGCACGCGCAGTTACAGGTGTTTGGCGCCCCGCTGGGGGGTCACTACGTTTAGATGCGGCCGCTCTTGAGCATTATGATCCGGCCGTTCTTGGCCAACACATCGGATATTTGCCGCAGCGCATTCAACTTTTTGACGGTACGATCGCGGAAAATATTGCACGTTTGATTGATCAACCGGATTCTGAACTGGTGGTGAAAGCCGCGAAGTCAGCAGCTGCACATGAGATGATTTTGGAATTGCCCAATGGCTATGATACACGTGTGAGCGCTGTTCAGAGCCGTCTCTCGGGCGGCCAAATGCAACGTATTGGCCTGGCACGGGCGATGTATGGAGAGCCGGTGGTTTTGGTTTTGGATGAACCAAACTCAAACCTTGATAACATCGGCAGCGAAGCATTGAATGAAGCGATCAGGGGTATCAAGGCTCGGAATGGTGCTGTGATGATCATGGCGCACCGTCCGGCTGCTATTCAAGAATGTGACATGCTCTTAGTGCTCGATAAGGGCATGGTGACAGCTTTTGGCCCACGCGATGAGGTGCTGCGCAATACGGTAAAAAATCACGCGAGTATTAAAAATTCTCCCAAAAATTCTGGTGGCGTAACATGACTAATGAGGTTCAGAATAAGATTTGGTCGGCGAAGGCTCCGGTGTTCGTGGGTTTGTTTGCGCTGGTGGTAATGTTTGGAGGGTTCGTGCTTTGGGGGACTATGACCCAAATTGGTGGGGCGATCATTTCCCCTGGCCGTATCGAGGTCGATCAAAATCGCCAAATTGTTCAACATCAAAGTGGCGGTACTGTCGCGCACATCGGTGTTGAAGAGGGGGATGTGGTAGAAGCTGGGGATCTCTTAATCCAATTGGACGGCCAACAATTGCAAAGCCAGTTGTCGATTGCTGAAGGGCAATTGTATGAACTCATGGCCAGACGTGCGCGGCTTACAGCAGAACGTGACGGTGCTGATCACCCAGAATTTGACGATGCGTTGATCGAAATGGGAAAGACAAACCCTGACATCGATGAATTGATCACGGGGCAATCTAATCTGTTCCACGCGCGCGAAGAATCTGCAGCCCGCGAAGTTGAGCAATTGGGCAAAAGAAAAGCGCAAATTGACAGTCAAATCGTAGGTATCGTGGCCCAAGAAGAATCTTTGGGCACGCAACTTGAACTGATCCAGCAAG
>JALZUL010000190.1 GCA_023301665.1 Ascidiaceihabitans sp. | reverse complement strand
GCTTGGTCCGGCGCGGTCGTGGTGGCCCACAATCGCAGAGCCTTCGCCGTCGCTTGTCCAGTTGCCGCAAGTTGTATCACCGCCAGCTGTCGAGAAATATCCGTGTGAATCCGATCCTGTCAGGATGTCATGCTTATTCGGGCGTTCGCCGCGCTTGTTGATCGGGTTGCCGTTTTCATCAAGGCCGGTCTCGTAGTTGATGTTCACATCATCCGCGTGCAGGGCCTCAACATCTGTCGCGATCAGCTCGCCTTTGATGTTGTGCCACGGGCCGGTGCCGATGCGGTCACGTGCGTTTATACCCTCGGTGATCTGCAAGCTACCGCTGCTGCGATCGATGATCATGCTGGTGCTTAAGTAAGCCGCCCATTTTTTGGTCGACCCGGCCGCATGTGCCAAAGTTGTGCAATGGACGTCCGCACCTTCAAGGCCGCCAAAATTTGCGCCCTGACCAGAACCCGTGCTGGTGATGAAGAATGACATGTTTTCTGGATTGTTTTCGCCTTCGGCAAATGCGCCGTTCGCTCCAGCACCCAGTGAAAGGGCGAGCGCCGCGACAAGGGCTTTGTTGGTAATTGTTTTGGACATAGGACCGCTTCCTCTAAATATCAATTGTCCGACGCTAGGGGCGATGCGTAAACCGGTCCAGAGCACTAGCATCACATGATCGCGAGAGCTGTTATGAAATAACATAAGAGGGAAAAAACGAAAAAAGGTCCCCGTAAAGTAGTGGGGACCTTTTGAGTTTAACAATTTAGCGGTTTCCATGCCTATTTTTCGGGGATCAAACCACGCGGGCTGAACCGCAAAACCAGCAGCAAAACGATGCCCATGGTCAAAAGCCGCATATGCGCAGCACTGTCGATCAAGTGCTGTTTCAGCGCGCTGCCTTCGGCCATCCCATAGGTGATGAAATTCATCAGCGTCAAACCCATCGGCTCAACCATCACCCAAAGCCACCAAATCAAGAAACCGCCCAGAACAGAACCAAGGTTGTTCCCAGACCCCCCAACAATCACCATCACCCAGACCAAAAAGGTAAAGCGCAGCGGCTGGTATGTCCCGGGCGTCAACTGACCATCAAGCGTTGTCATCATCGCACCCGCAATACCGCACACGGCCGATCCCAAAACAAAGACCTGCAAGTGGCGCGCTGTCACGTTCTTGCCCATCGCTTCCGCCGCATCCTCATTGTCGCGAATAGCGCGCATCATCCGCCCCCAAGGGCTGTGCAACGCGCGTTGCGCCAAGATGAACAAAATGCCCAAAACAACCGCAAACAACCCTACATAGATCAGCTTGACCCAAAGCGTCGACGCCGTCACCGGATCAATCCCCAAGCCATGGGCACGCTCCACAAAGGACGCGCTGTTTTGCAGATCGATCTCGTATGGGGCAGGGCGGGGCACACCCACTACGTTCTTAACGCCGCGTGCCAGCCAATCTTCGTTCTTCATCACCGCGATGATGATCTCGGAAATCCCCAACGTGGCAATGGCAAGGTAATCAGAACGCAAACCAAGCGCAGTCTTCCCAATCATCCAAGCAACACCCGCCGCCAGCAAACCACCCGCAGGCCACGCCAGCAAAATAGGCAGCCCCAAACCGCCAAGATACCCTGTCGCCGCAGGGTCAATTTTTTCGATCAAGGCCACCGCCGGATCAAACAACCAGCGATAAACAAAGAAACCAACGACAATCAGGCCAACAACACTCGCATTGCGCGGCCATCCCTTGGCCATCACCTTAAGCAAAATACCCGCCGCCACAAAGGTCGCAGCCCCCAAGACCAAAGCTCCAATCACCTGCGCGCCGCCTGCCTGCCAAGCACCGGGTGTGGATGGCATAGACACAAGAACCGTGGCCAAACCACCAAGGGCGACAAAGCCCATGATCCCCACATTAAACAGACCAGCAAAGCCCCACTGAAGGTTCACCCCCAAAGCCATAATCGCAGAAATCAAACCAAAGTTCAGGATGAACAAAGCCGTGTTCCAGCTTTGAACGAACCCCGTAATCACAATCAAACCTGCAACAAAGGCGAAATAGACCGTATTTCTCAATGTATCGCTCATACTGATTTCCCCGCAAATAGCCCTGTGGGGCGGAACAGCAGCACGATGATCAAGATCACAAAGCTGACTGCGAATTTATAATCTGTCGACAAAAGCTGCACCAAACTGTCCGGCGCCCATGCCTCGGGCACCACATATGTGGCGACCTTTTTCCAAGCATAGGTGATCATGACCTCTGAAAAGGCGATGGTGAAGCCACCCGCAATCGCACCCACCGGACTGCCCAAACCACCAACAATCGCAGAGGCAAAGACCGGCAACAAAAGCTGCAAATAGATGAACGGTTTGAATGACTTGTCCAAACCATAAAGCGTGCCTGCAATCGTCGCCAATGCAGCCACAATCAACCACGTGATCATCACCACGCGCTCAGGGTTGATCCCAGACAGCAACGCCAAATCCTCATTGTCAGAATAGGCGCGCATCGATTTGCCCGTACGCGTTCGGTTGAGAAACCAAAACAGCGCGATCACAACAATCAC
>JALZUL010000189.1 GCA_023301665.1 Ascidiaceihabitans sp. | reverse complement strand
GGATGCGTTCACGAGAGAGGATGTGGACTTGCCCAAGTGCTTGCCCCAGTTGGATGGGGCGATTTTATCTTCGATCAGCGCGTCGATGGTGTCGGCGTCAGGGACCCGCAAGAGGGCTTCGGCCAAGCACATCAGCGCGACACCCTCGTCGGTGGACAGGCCGTATTCGGCAAGGAAAACCTCCATCAGGCCGGGAGGGGCATCGTTTCGGATCTGTTGTACGAGCTTGGCGGCCTCTTTCGAGATGACCTGTCTGTCGGTTGGGGAAAGATTTGCCAACTCGATGAGGTTTTCAACAATAGGCCCGTGGTCGACGTATGTATTGCGATCGATGTCATGGAGGTGTGTGTTTGACATATTTGTTCCTTTCCGTTTAGCCTATTGTTACTGAATTTAATAAGTCGTAATTCCTGATTTTTGGGTTATCACGGTTTTTTCGGTAAGCTTTGGGGGTGGTGACGTGATTTATGAGCATTCTGACCTTGATGGTCATGACAAAGCGATTCTTGAGGTTCTGGCCAAAGATGGTCGTATCCGTCTGACTGAGCTTGCCAATCAGATTGGGTTGTCAAAGTCGCCAACACAAGCCCGTTTGCGCCGTTTGGAAAGCTCGGGTGTGATTCTTGGCTATCGCGCGATGCTTGATCCGATACGCATGGGTTTGGATCATGTGGCCTTTGTTGAGGTGAAGCTTACCGACACCCGCGAGGCGGCGTTACGCGCCTTTAATGCGGCGGTGGCCAAGGTGCCCGAAATCGAACAAGCCCATATGATTGCAAGTCATTTTGACTATCTGCTCAAGGTGCGTACACGGGATATGGCGCGGTATCGTATTTTTCTGGGGGAAACGATTTCGACCCTTCCCTTTATTGCATCGACTTCGACCTATGTGGCGATGGAAGCGGTGAAAGAGACTGTTCTGGCGGATACGACGTGAGCCTACACAAAGAAGTTCCTTGACCTGAAAAGGGATAGGGCCAAATCTTTATCCATGCGTATGATATTTGCTTTTGCACTGATGGCTGGCCCTGTTTGGGCTGAGAGTTGCCCAGATCCTGTAGATTACGGGGCGGAATTGAACCAGTTGATCGAGGACGCAAGAGAGGCCCCGACCGAGGCTGGGGGCAGGGTCGCCTCGGACAAGATGTGGCAGGTTTGGCTGCGTGCGCCCAATGATCAAGCGCAAGATGTTTTGGATCAGGGGCTAAAGCGGCGCGACGGCTTTGATTTTGCCGGTGCCTATGATGATTTTGACCGCCTTGTGCAGTATTGCCCGACCTATGCCGAAGGTTTCAATCAACGCGCTTACGTACAATTTTTGCAGGGCCGTTTTGAGGGGGCTTTGGTCGATCTAGATGCGGCATTGGTTTTGAACCCAAGTCACGTGGCTGCGCAGTCGGGCCGTGCGCTGACTTTGATGCAGCTTGGACGGCTTGATGAGGCGCGAACACAGCTGCTGGAGGCGTTGGAAAACAATCCTTGGCTCTCTGAGCGGGCATTAATTGCAAAAGATGCGCCACTTGGACCCATCGGGGAAGATATCTAGGCTTGAGCCTGCCGTAACCTTTGCATAAGAACGGGTTATCAGCCTGTGCGGGCGTGATGGAATGGTAGACATAGCAGACTTAAAATCTGTGGGCCTTAGTGCCGTGGGGGTTCAAGTCCCCCCGCCCGTACCACGATACTTTTAGAGGCAGCTTATGGCTGGCTTTGGGCTCGTTAGGCCCTGACTTGTTTACCCCCCCCGACATAAGAGAATCTGTTTTGATAATCGGCTGAACGGGCCGATTTTGGTCTTTGATATGGCTCTACCGCTTGGCGCGTACATCCAATGGCAGGCCACTTGGCACTGACGCAGGCACGCCAAAGGGCGGTTGATCAATCGTCGTTCCGGTCAAGCTGCCTAAGAAAGCCACCAGTTTTTCGATTTCTGCTTCGCTCAGATCAATCGGGTCCGTGTCGCGGTGGCGCATGAGGCGGGCGATTTCGCGGGGGTTGTCTTGGATCGCGAAATCCACGTGTTCGATCCACGGGGCGCTGGGCAGCTTGAGCATGTCGCGTGACCATTCGGGGGTGATTTCAACATGATGGCGAATGATGCCTTGCAGGGTTGGGTAGGCTCCGTTGTGCCCGTAAGGCGCGGTGAGGGTGACATTGCGCAGCATGGGGGTGCGGAAACGATAGGCGTCTTCTTGGAGGTCTGATTTCCCCATACGCCCGACATCGCGCGGGATCGGGTCAAAGCGGCGTGTGCGGCCCGGGCCAAAGGCGGGCAGGGCAAGCGCGTGAAACTTTTGATCACTGAACAACGGGCCTGAGTGGCAGGTGGCGCAATTGCCCTTGCCAAAGAACAGGGCCATGCCTTCGGCCTCGGATGGGGTGAGGGCGTTGTGATCGCCATTGAGGTAGGTATCAAAAGGGCTGTCGATGCTTTGCCATTCGATAGCCATGAAGGCGGCCAAAGCGTTGGCGATTTCGACGATTGTGACGTCTTCGGAGGTTTCGATATGATCGAAAGCCTCAACAAATGCATTGCCGTAAGCTGGGATGGTGCGCACGCGTTTGGCCAAGATGGGCCATGCGGCGTCGATGCGGTCATGCACCGCGCCAGCCACTTGATTTTCGCTGGGGTTTCCAGCCATTTCAAATTGCGCGACCAGCGGAAAGACGGCTTGCGCTGCGAGCAGTGAATTGAAACCGGTTGGCAGCCATTCCTCGGCGGGGCTGTCAAAGCCGTTTTCGTACCGTTCGCTGATGCTCAGGCGGCCATCGTGAAACAAGGTGTGCAGGCTTTTGGCCCCAAGGTTCCACAGGGCAGGGGCATTGCGCGGAATACGTTTGCGAATGCGGTCTTTGCCTGTTCCAGTGGTGCGGTTCAGGCCAAGCCCAACGCCGCCTTCGCCAATCCCAAGCGGTAGCCCATCTGCGGTGCCAAGGTCGGGGTGATGGCAGGTGGCGCAGGCGATGTTCTTGTTGCCCGATAGGATGGGATCATAAAACAGCAATTGCCCGATGGCGGCTTGTTTCGGATCAAAGCTTATGAAATCGTCGATGCCAAGGGGGGGTGGCATTTCGGCCTGCGCGGCCCCTGCGCAACCAATAAGGAACGCTATATGTACCGCTATGTTCTTGCTGCGATTTTGAGCGCCTCGCCCATGTTTGCCGGTGTTGAGGAAGGGCGCGATTTTATGGAGGCGGGGCAATACGAAAAGGCGTTTGAAGAGTTCCTTCCCGCGGCGGCCAGTGGCAATGCGGATGCTGAAGAGCTGATTGGTGTGATGTATGCCTTGGGCCTTGGTGTGGCGCGCGACGACGAGCGGGCGTTTGAGTGGTATTTGCGCTCTTCGCTTAAGGGGCATCCGGGGGCGCAGTCGGGAATTGGTTGGTATTACGAGGTTGGGCGCGGCGTTGCCGGAATTGATCTGGTGCGCGCCTATATGTGGTACACTTTGTCCGCGATTGGCGGCGATCCCGATGCGGCGATTTCGCTCGAAGAAGTGGTCAAGAAAATGACCAAAGAAGAGATCGATAAGGCGCATGTTTTGGTCAACGATTATAAGGTTTGGATGTATCCGTTCCGATGAGTGTGACAGGTCTGTTTGATCTTGGGAAGTGTTTCGCTGACGTGCAGCCGGTGGGTTTCGTACACGATATGTGATGGTGATGATGTGAGATCAATCGACGAAATCACCTTGGACAAGAGTGGCACATTAGAAGATACATTGGGCTAAGCCCTCTATTTTCAGAGAACGGATAATTTTGATGACGGATCTTATTTTTGCAAATGCACAGTTGATCTTACCGGATGAGGTCATTGCCGGTTCCGTCGTTGTGCGTGATGGCCATATTGTTGAGATCAATCATGGGATCACAGTGGCGACTGGGGCTATCGACTGTCACGGTGATTATCTGTCTGCGGGACTGGTTGAGCTGCACACTGATAACCTTGAGCGTCATATGCAGCCCCGCCCCAAAGTGCATTGGCCCAATCAGGCGGCGATTATTGCCCATGATCGTGAAATGGCAGGTGCGGGTGTTACCACGGTTTTTGACGCGATCCGCGTTGGCTCGATCGTCTCAGATGGTGGAAAAAAGCGCTATGGACGGTATGCGCGCGGCATGGCGGATGAG
>JALZUL010000188.1 GCA_023301665.1 Ascidiaceihabitans sp. | reverse complement strand
TCCAAGTGCTCGAACCGGGGTTGCTGGCGGTTGAAGGTGTCGAAAGCTCGACCAGTGTCTCACGCGAGGGCGTTGGCAGCGTCGTGCTCGAATTTACTCCGGGCTGGGATATGGGGCGCGCTGCAGATGATGTGCAATCTGCGGTCGATTCCATAACCACCCTCCCCGAAGACGCCGAAGAACCCAATGTTGTGCGCGGCGCATGGCGCGACAGGGTCACGGATGTCGTCATCTCAGGCCCAATCGCCCCGAAACAACTGGGGCAGTTCGCCGATGAATTCGTCATCCGCCTGTTCGCCGAGGGCGTCACACGCACCACCATTCGCGGGGTCGCTGCACCACAGGTGTTGATCGAAGTTCCGTCCGCGCAACTCATCGCAAACGACGTGAGCATGACGCAGATTGCGACCGCCATCGCTGAAGAGGTCAACGCGGATCCCGCAGGCGACGTTACGGGTGCAAATGCGCGCGTGCGCACCGGCACACAAAAACGCACGGCCGAAGAAATATCTGGTGTCGTATTGCGCTCAAACCCAGACGGCAGCTCGCTGACGGTTGGCGATGTCGCGCGCGTCTTGCAGCAAGGCGTCGATCGCGAGCGCGGTTATTTTGTGGGCGATGACCCTGCCATCTCGATACGGGTCGATCGCTCTAACAACGGCGATGCAATTGCCATGCAAGCCACGGTCCAAGAGGTCGCGGATACACTGCAACTCACCTTGCCGCGCGATGTCTCAATCGGCTTGATCCGCGCGCGCGCCGAAGCGATCTCGGCCCGTCTCGATATCTTGATCGACAATGCGCTTGTCGGTTTGGGCTTGGTCATTGCCTTGTTGTTTTTGTTTCTCAACGCCCGCACAGCTTTCTGGGTCGCTGCGGGCATTCCTGTTGCGCTCATGGCGGCCATCGCATTGATGTATGTGGGTGGCCTGACCATCAATATGGTAAGCTTGTTTGGTTTGATTATCACGCTCGGAATCGTCGTGGATGATGCGATTGTGGTGGGCGAACATGCGGACCACCGCGCCCGCCACTACGGGGAGTCACCTGTGGTCGCCGCCGAAAGCGCCGCGCGCCGGATGGCAATGCCAGTGTTTGCCGCCACACTCACAACAGTGATTGCATTCTTTGGTTTGACCGCAATTGGTGGGCGATTTGGTGATCTGATCATCGACATCCCCTTTACGGTCATCGCGGTATTGATTGCCTCTATGGTCGAGTGTTTTTTGATCTTACCCAACCACATGTCACACGCTCTGGTCGCGATTGATAAAAAGCGTTGGTATGACATTCCAAGCCGTGTGGTGAACATAGGGTTTGACTGGTTTCGCGCGCGGATTTTCCGACCCTTCATGGGATTGATTGTACAAGCCCGTTACGTGGTGTTGGCCGGCGTTGTCGCTGTATTGGCCAGTCAGCTGGTTTTGTTCATCAATGGTGATGTGCAATGGCGTTTCTTTAATGCGCCCGAGCGCGGTTCCGTCACCGGCAACTTTGCGATGGTTGAGGGGGCAGACCGCTCTGATACCCTTGCTATGATGCATGAAATGCAACGTGCCACCGAAGCTTTGGCCAGCAAGTATCAAGACGAAAACGGCGTGAACCCTGTTGATTTCGTGATTGCGGAAATCGGCGGCAACGCAGGGCGCGGCCTATCAGGTGTGGAAAGCAAAGACGCCGATCTTTTGGGCGGTATCTCGATTGAATTGATCGATATTGATCTGCGAAAAGGCTATTCTAGTTTTGCCTTTGTCTCTGACTTGCAGGACATGGTTGTGCATCACCCGCTTGTCGAAACGGTTAGCTTTAGATCGTTCCGCTCAGGTCCGGGGGGCGATGGGCTTGATGTGCAGTTCTTTGGCGCAGAGACCGACGTCTTAAAGGCCGCCAGCCAAGACTTGCAAAAGGCTTTGTCGATTTATCCTGAAGTCAGCGCAGTCGAAGACAATCTGGCCTTCGACAAAGAAGAGCTGATCCTTGACCTCACCGCCCAAGGGCAAGCGCTGGGCTTTTCCATCGATACCTTGGGCCGCGCGTTGCGCAACCGTTTGAATGGGATCGAAGCCGCGACATTTCCAGACGGTGCGCGCAGCGCGAGCATCCGTGTCGAAGTGCCAAGCGGTGAACTCACGGCTGACTTCTTAGAGCGCATGCAGATGCGCACCCCCGATGGTATTTATGTTCCATTGGCCGATTTGGTCAGTGTTGAACGGCGCACAGGGTTTAGCACGGTACGGCGTGAAAACGGTGTGCGTTTGATTTCAGTTACAGGTGATGTGTCCGAAGACAACCCAGCCCGCGCCACCGAAATCAACCGCGCTTTGAACGAAGAAATCTTACCCACCATTGCTTCAACCCGTCAGGTTGAATGGCGCTTGGCTGGACTAAGCGAACAAGAAAACACCTTCCTAAGCGACGCTCTGACGGGGTTAATCTTGTGCCTCACAGGCATCTATCTGGTGCTCGCGTGGGTGTTTGGCAGCTGGACACGGCCGATGGTGGTGATGGCGATCATTCCGTTTGGGTTGGTCGGCACGATCTACGGGCACTCCGTCTGGGGCGTGCCGCTCAGCATGTTCACCGTTGTCGGGCTTTTGGGCATGACAGGGATCATCATCAACGACTCAATCGTTTTGGTCACCACCATCGACGAATACGCCAAAGACCGCGGCTTGGTGCCGTCAATTATTGATGGGGCCTCTGACCGCCTGCGCCCTGTGTTGTTGACCACTCTGACAACCGTGCTGGGGATGACACCGCTGCTCTATGAGCAATCCCAACAAGCGCAATTCCTAAAACCAACAGTCATCACACTGGTCTACGGTTTAGGCTTTGGCATGTTGTTGGTCCTGTTGGTGGTACCAGCACTCGTCGCCGCGCAGCATGATGTCTCACGCCACATCACCGCAATGCGCCGCGGTGTCGGATCACGTGCAAGCGGATTGGCGTGGAGCCTACGTTTGCTCTGGGCCTTGATCCTTGCATGGGGCGCGGTCACTCTGGGCCATACGATGTGGTTCGGTGTATTGCCCGATGAAATCCTCGCCCAATTGCCCGTGATTGGTGATCTCTCACCAATGATCGTGGCACTGGGTGTGTTTATCGCAGGCTGCGCAGCACTGGTGCTTGCCGCTTACGTTATCCTTGCGTTGGGATTTCAGATTGGGGCGCTGCGCAAACAGCGCGCAGTGTAAAACTTAAGCCGCCGTACAGCCCTTGATATCTACAGAATGACTGCTGCCTAAAATGGTGATCCGCACATCCGAGCGGTTCACCGAAAACGCAGGGCTCTCTGCATGAAACATCTGTGACACCGCGATGATCTGATCGCCTTCGCGACGGGTCTTGGGCTCACTCACCCAAATCGCACTTTGGCCAGCTTCGATCACCGCCTCTTCAGGGCCACCAGCTGACGGCATCGTCACACGGGCCTCGATCTGCATGCCCGTCTCGGTCGGGGTCAGACGACACGTCGCGGCGCGAACACCAGCTTCAGCCGCGCTAAACGGTGCAGACGCCAAAGCAGAGGCAATCGCAGGCACAGGGGTGCGCCCAACCTCTTCCAACTGGGTGTCAAACTCCAATGTATAGGGGACGCAAACATCCGAACAAATC
>JALZUL010000187.1 GCA_023301665.1 Ascidiaceihabitans sp. | reverse complement strand
CGCAGTACCGGGAACCGCCAAAATCGGTACCGCAGCAGCATGATCGCAGCGGCACGGCACAAACGCTTTTAGGGATTCGAGCCGGTGGGCCCGTCCTTGATCAGTCAGCGCTGCCAATGCTCGGTACACAGTCGGTGCTGCAAGCGCAGGCTCCCTTTCCTTCATGTGATCCAAAACTGCATAAGCTGTCATCGGCTTATGATGTTGCTTCAAAACATCCAGAACATCTGACTGTCGCACAGCGGCCTTCTTGCGCATCGTTCCACCCCATCCAAAGATGTTAAATTTGTTATATTATAAAATAAATAAAAACAACGCAAAACACCGTCAAGCCGCGAGACCCGCAAAAATTCGCCGAACAATCCATTGAGAGTTCAGCGTTTCGCGATCAATTCACGTGGGCGATCACAAAACACTTCTGCTGCACCATCTTCTACGATCCGGATACTCTCAGATATTTCGATACCCCAGTCGTCCATCCACACTCCAGGCATGAAATGGAATGTCATGTTTGGCTCTAGAATGCTCTCATCATTAGCACGCAACGAAATTGTGCGCTCGCCCCAATCTGGTGGATAACTCAGCCCAATCGGGTAACCACATCTAGCACTGCGTTCTATTCCTGCACGCTCAAGCGGCGCAGCCAAAGCGTTTGCAATATCACAAGCTCGGTTGCCCGCACGCGCTGCTTCTATGCCTGCCTCAATCCCCTCAATCACTGCGGCTTCGGCCCGCCTCATAACGTCAGGCGGCGTCCCTAAAAAGATCGTTCGGCAAAGTGGTGCATGATAACGCCGATAACACCCCGAGATTTCAAAAAAGGTGGCTTCATCCGCCACAAATGGTCGCCCATCCCAGGTCAAATGCGGAGCTGCGGCATCCCTCCCGGATGGTAGCATGGGCGCTATTGCGGGATAATCCCCCCATGCCCCGTCAACGCCACGGATCGCATCACGGTAAACCTCAGCAACGACTTCATTTTTCGCGACCCCAACATCAACACGTTCGGTCAAACCATCCACAATCTTCTCTGAAATTGAAGCGGCCTTGCGCATAAACGCAATCTCGGCTTCAGACTTTATGGCCCGCTGCAAGTTCACCATGCCTGTCGCATCAGCAAACCCGACATTCGGCAACGCTTGCAACAACGTCGAAAACGCCTTTGCCGAAAAATAATAATTGTCCATTTCGATGCCAAGATTTTGCACACCAAGACCATCGAGATGACGGGCTAAATCTTCCATCGGGTGCACATCCATCGATTGAACAAAATCGTCAACATATCCAATGATAGAAGTGTCAGGCATCCAAACAGTGCGGACAGCACCATTGCAGTCCTGAGTGCGGCCCCACCAAATAGGATCGGCATCTTGCAAAACGATGACCCCTTGGTGGACATAAAACGACCAACCGTCATATCCCGTCAACCACGCCATGTTAGATGGGTCACTCACAAACAGCGCATCCAACCCTGCGATAGCCATTGCCATGCGTGTCATCGAAAGGCGGCGATCGTATTCAACCTGTGTGAAGGGCAATCGTTTTGCGGTCATATGTGAGTCCTCTTGTTGCGCCTAAACTGCGGCCAGCGCAGATCAGACGCAATAAGAATCCGATCAGAACCAACGACCAATCGCAATTAGCGAAAAGGATGCGTTCGCAGCGCTAGTGTGTGCAAACGCAACAGCGCTACACCCCAACGCGTCGGCTTGACCGGCCGTAACCCAAATATTGGAAACGTCATCTACACTGCCTGCACTTACAATTGGGGTCGAAACAAAGGAGCTCGGATAGGTCCAAGTCTTTGTTGCCGATTTAAACGACGCCCCGATACCTACATTAACGTCCGCAACTATTGGCTCAGAGGTACAAATCAGTGTTCCGTCTGCGAAACGCGTATAGACTCCTTCTTGACCTACTCCGCTTTCGATAACCGCGCCACTCGGAACACCAGAAACCTCGCTGACAACCCCCAAAACGTTGCCAGGTCCATAGCCATAATCTGCACGCATCAACCGGCCCGCTGTGGTGTCTGTTGCGTGTGACTGAACCGATGCGCCAGAGACTGCTGCTGTGGCAGGATCGACGCTCAGTGCGTCTTGCCAATTTGATCCGTCAGCACTGACTTTGAGGGACCAATGATCAGTCCCATTCAGTCCCATCTCTGCACGGCCTGACCAATTGCTTTGAAAAAGCAAGCTCGCCGTATCTGCTTCCGACGCTTTATTGACCTTAACCTGATGCCCGCCTCCTTCATGAGAGAGTAAAATAGCCGGTGCACTTATACTTAGACGGTTCGTCGCATCGGCCGTCGTATTGATCCCAACGTTTTCTAGGTTAGCAAATGCATCAGCCGCCGGTAGTTCTCCCCAATCCAAACCGTCGAAATATAGGTACTTTGCAACGGATTGATCAAAAGCCAACCAGCCAACTTTTGGTGTCAAAAATTGCCAAGCACTTTCGTTAAAAGTAGCCACCGCCCCAATCTGATCCGTCCAATCCCCCGTAGAACCCTCTGGCACCAAATAGCGATCACCATCTTCGGCCTCTGGTGGCGAAGAAATACTACGACTCAACACACTTAACTGGGTCACCGTATCCAAAACATACAGCGCTTCGTTGTGGGTTACGTGCTTTTGAGCCTGCGAAGCTTGCAACAGCGGCAAACTAAGATTCGGTAAATTTTGAGACATGCTAATCCCTTCAGTTCGATTTGACGGTGATAATTGGAGGGAATTTGATCGGATAAATTGAACAAGCGCTTACTGGATCGCTTGCCCAAATAAGGAATTCTTAACAAATTCCCCATCCCAGAGCTGCGAAATGAGCAAAAAGTCGTGAACGGCTATCGAAACGACCATTTTTTGACATCAATGGTTGCAAAATTTCGGCTCTCTGTTTCTACTCGATCGTAGAACACACGCGAACAATCGCGGGCAAGCTCAGGGAGCCAAAGTTGGCCAATACTGCAAAGAACGACGCGTTCGTCGAATTTGATCGCGTACAAAAGAGCTACGACGGCGTTAATCTCGTCGTTAAAGACTTAAACCTTTCAATGCCGCGTGGCGAGTTTCTAACCATGCTTGGGCCATCAGGATCAGGCAAGACAACTTGTCTGATGATGCTCGCAGGATTTGAAACAGCTACTCACGGCGACATCCGCCTTGGCGGCACTTCAATTAACAACATCCCACCGCATAAGCGCGGAATCGGCATGGTGTTCCAAAACTACGCCTTGTTCCCACACATGACGGTTGCTGAGAATCTCGCCTTTCCGCTAGAGGTCAGAAAAATTGGGAAGTCTGAGCGCGAAGAAAAAGTTATGCGCGCCCTTGGCATGGTCCAGATGCAAGACTTTGCCGGTCGCCGTCCATCCCAGCTGTCCGGCGGCCAACAACAGCGCATCGCCTTGTCGCGTGCATTGGTGTTTGAACCGGAGTTGGTGCTTATGGACGAACCGCTTGGCGCGCTCGACAAACAACTGCGCGAAACCTTACAATTTGAAATCACTAAGCTTGCACATGAACTAGGAATTACTACCGTCTATGTGACACATGACCAGACTGAAGCGCTCACGATGTCTGACCGCGTGGCCGTGTTTGATGATGGTCGAATTCAACAACTTGCACCCCCGGATAAGCTATACGAAGAGCCGGGAAACAGCTTTGTTGCTCAGTTCATCGGTGAAAACAACACGCTTGAAGGTGTGGTCAAGGAGATCAAATCTGGCGTCGCGGTTGTACAATTGGACAACGGTGATCTTATCGACGCCAAACCGATCAATGTCACACAAGCGGGTCAACGGACCCGCGTCTCTATCCGGCCTGAGCGGGTGGAAATGGATAAGTCTCGACTTTCATCCGACGCCCACACGCTCAAAGCTGAAGTACTAGAATTTATCTATATGGGTGACATTTTCCGCACCCGCCTGCGTGTCGCTGGCACAGATGACTTCATAATAAAGACACGCAATGCACCCGATCAAGTGCGTCTAGAACCCGGCCAACAGATCGACATCGGCTGGCTCGCTGAGGACTGCCGCGCACTCGACGCATAACCGCTACGAAATACCGCGTGCTTAATTTGCGCGCGGTGGAAAAGAGGTTGGGCAATAAGCCCGTACCCTGACCTCCGAATAACTCGGGCACTACAACGGAGATATCACATGAAACTCACCAAAACATTGCTGGCCACAACAGCTTTGACGCTGGCAGCCGGAATGGCGACAGCTGAAGACATGACAATCGTTTCTTGGGGTGGCGCATACACCGCTTCACAAAAGGGCGCATATCACGATCCTTATTCCGCCAAGACTGGCGTGAACATCATCAACGACGACAGCTCAGCAGAGGCCGTGGCAAAACTGCGCGCGATGAACGAAGCTGGAAACGTTACATGGGATGTTGTTGACGTTGTTGCTGCAGACGCTATCCGCCTATGCGACGAAGGCCTCGCACTGGAAATTGATGCAGACACCCAATTGGCAGACGCGCCAGACGGTACCAAAGCATCCGAAGACTTCGGCGACCTGCTGGTTTCCGACTGCTTCATTCCACAGATTGTTTACTCAACAACATTCGGTTTCCGCACTGATTTGGTCGGCGACACCGCGCCAACATCTGTTTGCGCAGTATTCGACACCGAAGCGTACCCTGGCAAACGCTCTTTGGAAAAACGTCCGATCAACAACATGGAATGGGCATTGATCTGTGACGGCGTTGCAAACGAAGATGTTTATGACGTGCTCGCAACCGAAGAAGGCCAACAAAAAGCGCTCGATAAGCTAGCGACAATCAAAGACGACGTCATCTGGTGGTCTGCTGGTGCCGATACTCCACAACTTTTGGCTGACGGCGAAGTTGTTATGGGCTCCACATACAATGGCCGCTTGTTTGCAGCCATCGAAGAGCAAAACCAGCCAATCGGTATGCTTTGGGACGCGCAAGTATTTGACCTTGATGGTTGGATCATCCCAACAGGCCTAAGCCCTGAGCGCCAAGCACGTGCCCTAGACTACATCATGTTTGCAACAGACACGCAGCGTCTTGCAGACCAAGCGCAGTACATCTCTTACGGCCCTGCGCGTAAGTCATCAGCGCCACTCGTTGGCAAGCATAAAGAGCTTGGTATCGATATGGCACCACACATGCCAACTGATCCAAACAACGCAAAGAACACGTTCTTGTATAACTACGAGTTCTGGGCGGATTACCGCGACGACATCGACGCGAAATTCCAAGCGTGGTTGGCTCAATAAGCTGACTTAGACACGAATACAGATGAGGGCGATCAAGCCCTCATCACCCTTCATTTGAAAGACTAAAGATGAGCGATACGAACGCAAACGGGCTTGTACTAGCTGCCGACGGCACACCATTAAAACGAAGCCTATCGCGTGCTTTGCGCCGTCAAAAAATGCGGGCACTGCTTTTGGTTGCACCATTGTTGATCTTTGTTCTTTTGACCTTCATCTACCCAATCGGGGTTATGCTATCTCGTTCTGTGCAGAACCAAATTGTTTCGGAAACCTTACCCGAAACAGTGCGGGTTTTAGGCAGCTGGGACGCCACGTCAGGCGAATTACCAGACGAAACCGTCTATGCAGCATTTACTCGGGACATGGTCAAAGCCATTGAAGCGAAACAACACACCAGACTTGGATCACGCCTGAACTATGAAAAGACCGGTATGTCTTCCATGTTCCGTCAATCGGGTCGTAAGATGAAACGCCTTGATCCCGTCGCAGATGCCCCCTTCAAAGACAAATTGATAGACATGCACAAAGGTTGGGGTGACATCGAGACGTGGAAAACCCTTCAAACCTATTCCGGTATCTACACCTCTGGATACTTCCTAAACTCAGTTGATGCGCGCCTGACACCTGAAGGCGTGGCTTGGCAGCCCGAAGACAAACAGATTTTATTAAAGCTCTTCGGACGGACTTTGATCATGTCCTTGATCATCACTGGCTCTTGTATTTTGCTCGGATACCCAATCGCTTGGCTTCTTGCCAACGTATCAGCCCGTAATGCGAACCTTTTGCTTATCTTGGTCCTCCTCCCGTTTTGGACATCGCTATTGGTACGCACTTCTGCGTGGAAAGTAATGCTGCAACAAAACGGGGTGATAAACGAGGTTCTCGTTTGGATTGGGTTGGTCTCTGACGGGGACCGATTGATTTTGATCAACAACCAATTCGGCACAATTGTTGCGATGACACACATCTTACTGCCGTTCATGATTTTGCCGATGTATTCGGTGATGCAAACCATCCCGCCTGTCTACATGCGCGCTGCAAAATCAATGGGCGCAACAAACTGGACCTCCTTCTGGCGGGTCTATTTCCCTCAATCCATACCCGGTATCGGGGCGGGTTCGATCCTCGTGTTCATCCTTTCCATCGGGTATTATATTACACCTGAAATCGTTGGTGGGACAAAAGGTGTCTTTATCTCGAACCGCATCGCATACCATATCTCGTCTTCATTGAATTGGGGACTGGCCGCCGCTTTGGGCACCATCCTACTGATCGTCGTTCTCGCACTCTACTGGGCGTATGATCGGATCGTAGGCATCGACAACGTGAAATTAGGATAACAACAATGGCTGCTTTGACCCCGATTTCACGTAAACCCCTTTCGTTTGTGCTGCCGACTGTTGCGGTTGCTGGGGCTTTTGCAGGCTTGTTTGTTGGAACAGCAAATGGTGCTGGCCTGACAGGTGCCGTTCTGGGCGCTGCCCTCATTGTTGCAATCGCTTACGCACTAATCCTGACCGCCACCTATGAAAGTTTCACACGTGGCCTAATGGCCTTTGCCTTTGCAGCAATCGGATTTCATTTCGGTGGGATGCTGATGGCAATCATTGGCTTTCTAGCTGGTTGTTTCTTCCACTGGTTAACATTTTGGCTGTACGAGGGACGCTACCGTGCTCGCCTTCTACCCTACCTGACTGGCGGGCAAGTGTTTTGGCATTATGGATTCCGTTGCATCGCGGGTCTAATTTTTATCTTCTTGATCACCCCCATCCTTGTGATCATCCCGCTGAGCTTTAATGCCCAGGACTTCTTCACATATACACCAGGCATGTTGCGCCTCGATCCTGAGGCTTATTCCCTAAAGCACTACCAAGATTTCTTCACCAACAACGAATGGCAGCGTTCACTTAAAAACTCGCTTACGATTGCACCGATCGCGACCATCATATCTGTCTCATTGGGAACACTCGCAGCCATCGGTCTTTCCCAAAGTCATGTTCCCTTTAAGGGCACCATTATGGCTATCCTTATCTCGCCGATGATCGTTCCTTTGATCATCTCAGCAACCGGCATGTTCTTTTTCTACTCAGATCTCGGGAATTTCTTAGAAAACGCACTTGGGATGGGTAAGAACTTTGTTGGCTATCTCAAGGTGATATTGGCCCACGCGGTTCTTGGGATCCCCTTTGTTATCATCACCGTCACGGCAACCCTTGTGGGCTTTGACCGTTCCTTGACACGGGCTGCTGCGAATATGGGTGCCAACCCTGTCACCACATTCTTTCGTATCCAAATGCCTTTGATTTTACCTGGCGTTATCTCCGGCGGTCTTTTTGCCTTTATCACATCCTTTGATGAGGTCGTCGTAGTGTTGTTTGTCGGCTCCGCGGGGCAAAAGACATTGCCTTGGCAAATGTTCACGGGCCTTCGCGAACAGATCAGCCCAACGATCCTCGCGGTTGCTACAATCCTCGTCGTCCTATCGATTGGCTTGCTAACAGTGGTTGAGTTGCTGCGCCGACGCTCCGAACGGTTGCGCGGGATGAGCCCAGCCTAAAAGGCGACTTCATGAAATTGTACAGATTGAGGGATCAATCTGTACAATTTAGTCTCCCGATTGAATAAGATCTAAATGCTCTCGCAAAAGGGAAACCCGATGCGGACGAAAGCTCTGCTCTGTTACAGTCAGCGTCAACATTCGATCCAAGCGAAAAACTCTAAAGTCGCTCCGCAATAAGCACCAAGCCAACAGACAATTGTTCAAGTCCATATAGACGATGCCCAAAGGCTTCACACTTCGAACAGTCGTATTCTCATTTCCGTCAACATAATCAAATTGAACACATTTCTCATCCCATGTGGCCTGCCTGAGCATAGAGACATCGATAATCGGCAATGTTGGCTTGCGAAAACGTCGCGCATCGAGAATAGCGTGCTTCAGCCTGTGTGCTTGTCTTTCAGGGACACGCGACTGGATCTTGCCCAGCGCGGATTTCGCAGCTTTTGACAAGGCTGGGTCACCCACAACCATCACATTGCGCAACCCCAAAACCAACGCCTCAAGTTCATCATTGTCAAAGCCTAATGCCGGCAAGGCGGCATCTTCGATCAACGTATAGCCAAAGCCTGCTTCCCCATCGATGACTGCACCCAAGCTCCGCAAGGTATCGATATCGCGATATATCGTACGCACAGATCGATCCATGTCCTCCGATAACTGCATCGCCGTAACCGGCGGCGGCAAGCGTCGCAAGCTTTGCATCATTTGAAACAGGCGATGGGTACGTGACATGGTTTCTAATACTAAACATTACTGACAGAAATTGACAGTACTTGTCGGTAATGTTGTGAAAGATCACTCAAGGATTCCACTATGATTACCCTCGCAACCTTTCCAGCACATTTTGGCACCCGCAGTACAAGCCCTTTTTGCATCAAAGCAATCTATCTACTGAATATGGCAGGCCTAGAATGGAAGCGGCAAGATGAACTTGATCCACGCAAATTCCCTAAAGCCAAACTTCCCGCGATTATCGTTGGATCGCAAACCATTGGTGGCAGCGACATCATTCAGCAGTATCTAGAGGGTCATGGTCATGATTTCGATGCCGGATTAAGCGCACAAGAAAAGGCTCAATCACATTCATTTATTCGAATGGCGGAAGAACACATGTACTTTCATCTGGTTCTAGATCGATGGGGCAATAACGCTGTCTGGCCAACTGTCCGCGATGTTTACTTTGGTGCAATACCCAAATTACCACGGCTTTTTATCACCTCGGGCCTACGTAAAACACTCACCAAAGGCATGATCGTTCAAGGGCTAGGTCGATTATCAGAAAAAGAACGCATGGAGCGACTAGAACCTGATTTACAGGCGATAGTAGCTCAGTTGGCAGGGAAGCGCTTTCTCTTCGCAGATGTACCAACCGCTGCTGACGCAAGCGTCGCATCTGTTCTTGCAACGATGCGCGCGACGCCAATCAAAACTGATTTGTCGCGCAGGATCGCAAATGATCCCGCGCTTTCAGGCTATATTGACCGTGTAGATGCAGAGCTAGGTTAGGTTCGCGTCCGTTTGACTTTTCGGCTCATTTTCGAGCTCTTATGCTTGGCCTTCCCTGCTTTCCGGCGGGGAGAGCGACCCGCTGGCGAAGTTCGATTGCCCCGTGGCACAACCATGCCTTCGACTGTCAAAAGCTCAAGTGCAACGCCACCGGTTGTTGGCGCTGCCTCAGTCAGTTTTGCGGTAACTTGCTGGCCAATTTGGAAGGTTATCCCAGTGTCCGCACCAACCAGTGTCCCAGCATCACGGTCAAAATGGAAAAATTCGCCACCAAGAGAGCGAATAGGTACCAAACCATCAGCGCCAGAGTCATCCAGTTTGATGAACATCCCGAACTTGGCCATTCCATTGATCCGGCCTGTAAATTCCTCGCCCACACGCTCTGAAAGATAGCTGGCAAGGTAGCGATCGGTCGTATCACGCTCAGCCATCATCGAACGACGCTCAGTGTCGGAGATATGTGTCGCAGTTTGCTCAAGATCATCGATATCCGCAGGCGTCAGCCCATCATCTCCCCAACCGTGGGAGCTAACCAAAGCACGGTGCACGATCAAATCTGAATAGCGACGAATAGGGGATGTGAAGTGCGCATAGCTTTTCAGAGCCAAACCAAAATGCCCAAAGTTGGTAGGGCTATAATAGGCCTGTGTCATTGAGCGTAATGTCGTCAGGTTGATCAACTCAGCATCGTCTGTACCTTCGGCCTGAGCAAGCAGCTTATTCAGATGCGCCGTCTGCAAAACCTGACCCTTTGCAAGGTTCAATCCTGCCGCATTTGCAGTCTCTCTAAGCGCATTCAATTTTTCGATCGACGGCTCTTCGTGAACACGGAATAATTGTGCTGTCTTTTTCTCGATCAAAGTTTCAGCAGCTGCCACATTAGCAAGAACCATAAGTTCTTCGATCAGCTTATGCGCATCAAGGCGATCTTTGAAATTCACCGATTGTACTGTGCCATCATCGCCCAGAACAATTTGGCGCTCTGGCAGGTTCAATTCCAACGGCTGACGCAATTGGCGTGCTTCAACAAGAGCAGCGTAAGCGGCGTAGAGTGGCTTTATAACAGGCTCTAATAAGGGCTCAGTACGCGGGTTAGGATTGCCATCCATCGCCTCTTGCACTTCTTCATAGTGCAACGAAGCAGGAGACCGCATAAGACCACGTACAAACTCGTGGCTCAACTTTTGTCCTTGTGCATCCAGTTTCATCCGGACCGCTATACAGGCGCGCGGAACCCCTTCATGCAAGCTACAAAGATCACCTGACAAGCGATCCGGTAACATCGGAACAACGCGATCAGGAAAATAGGTCGAATTCCCGCGTTTGCGTGCCTCACGATCTAGCGCCGAGCCCGGTGTGACGTAGGCCGCGACATCAGCAATCGCGACCCATACGATGTGTCCGCCCTCGTTCTCGGGATCATCGTCAAGGTGCGCATAGCACGCATCATCGTGGTCTCTCGCATCCGAGGGATCGATGGTGACCAAAGGCATTTCACGTAGATCAGTACGCCCATCCAATTCCATCGGGGTATGCGCATCCGCTTCCGCCACAACATCATCAGGGAAATCATCTGGGATGTTGTGTTGGTGAATCGCAATCAACGACACCGCCTTTGGAGCAGACGGGTCGCCCAAGCGTTCAACGATTTGCGCTTGCGGGCGCCCCATGCGGCCCTTTGGACCTGTTTGTTCGGCTTCGACCAGTTCGCCATCCTTGGCCCCGTTGGTCGCAGCAGCTCCGACGGCCCATTCATCACTGTGCCCTTTATCGATAGGCACAATACGTCCACCTTCGGCACCTTTACGAAACACGCCTAGAACTCGTTGGGGATTTGCCCCAATACGGCGGATCATACGCCCCTCGTAGGCGTGAGCATCACCCTTTACCGCGGTTACCCGCGCAAGAATGCGATCACCTTCACCTAAAGCTGGATCCGAGGCTTTTGTGACAAGTAAAATTACCGGCTCAGTACCTGTTCCGTGCCATTCCATCGGTTTGGCATATAGATCACCATCTGATCCGGCACCTGTCACTTGCAAAACGCTGACTGGAGGCAGGCGGTCAGGGTCTTGATAGGTCTTTTGACGTTTCTCAAGATGCCCTTCGGCTTCTAGCTCTTTCAGCATACGTTTTAGATCGATCCGCGCAGCCCCTTTGATACCAAAGGCTTTGGCGATATCGCGTTTGGCGGTCAGCGTGGGATTGGAAGTGATCCAATCAAGGATTTCGGGCTTTGTAGGGATACGTGTCATGCCCCCAGCTATCACGCTATCGCAGCAACGTCATCGCCAAATCGTCTATAGTGTCTACGTCTTGTAATTCATCAATCAAAGTGGCCTTCAAATCGCCAAGACTTGCTTGAGTGTCTCTTAAGGCATGCTCAGACGACCAGCGGACCTTTTGGAACAATTTTGTTGGTAGCGGCTGCGACCGTTTCAATCCAACAAGCCAATATCCACCATCTGGGGCAGGCCCAAACACTGCACCGCTTGAACCAAGGGCTTTGAAGGCACGCGCAATTTGATCCGGTCCAATTCCCGGAATATCCGCGCCAATTACACAAACAGGTCCATTCTTAACCCGCCCCATCGCATTAGCCATACGATCCCCAAGATCGCCATGACCTTGCGGGATACGTGAGATATGAGCGGGCCAAACACGGCTCAACATCCCTTCGCGATCTGGCGCAACCGCCAGAATAACATCCCACCGTGGGTCGATGATACGGCGCAGCAATCGTTTTACCTGATGGCGAAACCACCAAGCTGAGGCGGTCATTCCAATATCCTTGCCCAAACGGGTCTTAACACGCCCAGCGCGAGGTTCTTTGACCATGATGATCAGCGTGCCCCGCATCACAATACAATCTCCATATCACGGTGTTCGATCCCCGCATCGAGATAGATTGTACCGAAGGCCTGAAAACCCAGTTTTTCATAGAAACCCATCGCGTGGATCTGTGAGCCTAGAACCGCCTTTTGAACACCTAGCTGGCTTTTGCAAACCGCCATCGCTTCGCGCATGATTGCGGCTCCTAAACCGGTTCCCCGCAAATTTGGTACAACACACACTCGGCCGATCTTAGCTATATTTTCTTTGATTACGATGCGCGCGGTGCCAACCGGAACATCATTCTGTACGGCAAGGATATGCAAACAGCTGTCATCCAGACCATCTATCTCTTCCGCTTCTGAGACATTTTGTTCCTGAATAAACACAGTCCGTCGGACCTCAAGACAAGCCTCGATATCTTGTGACAGTGCAACGCGGATCTTCATGCGAAATATTCCCGCAAGATCCGTGTATAAATCGATTTAAGCTGGTGAATGTGGGAAACCTGAACGTGTTCATCAACTTGATGCATAGATTGGCCAACAAGCCCAAACTCTACGACTGGGCAATGGTTTTTAATAAACCGTGCATCTGACGTACCGCCTGTTGTGCTTAGCTCCGGTTTAATATTTGTTTCAGCTTGCACAGCCGCGCTTACAAGATCGGACAAATCACCGGGCGGTGTCACAAAGTTTTCCCCGGATATCTTGATCGTCACTTCGATTTCTACACCAAAATCGGTCACAATTTTATCGGCTTCCGATTGCAACCACTCACTTATGCTCGCGCCTGAATGAGTATCGTTAAAGCGAATATTCACCGTCCCATTGCAATCGGCGGGAATAACATTGGTCGCAGGGTTTCCTGTATCGATAGTGACAACCGCCAACGTTGACGCATCAAAATGGTCTGTGCCTGTATCCAGTTCATAAGACGCCAAGCGGCTCATCAGGTTTGCCATCGCCGGCAAAGGGTTATTTGCTCGATGAGGGTAAGCAGCGTGACCTTGCTTTCCAATCACCTTGAAAAACGCGGTGAGGGAGCCACGTCGACCGATTTTAATCATTTCCCCCATCTGATTGGGGCAAGTCGGCTCACCAACCAAGCAAACGCTCATGGCCTCACCGCTATTCTCCATATGCTCAAGAAGAGCTGTTGTGCCATCAATTGCATCACCTTCTTCGTCGCCAGTGATCGCGATAATTACAGCACCATCTGGCGGCGTATCTTTAACAAAATCGACTGCGGCTGCGGCAAAGGCTGCAACACCTGATTTCATGTCTGTTGTACCGCGTCCGTACATTGTGCCATCTTTGATCTCTGCCCCGAATGGGGGCATCGTCCAAGCGGTTTCATCGCCTAATGGGACGACATCAGTGTGGCCATTGAACCCAAAAGTTTGTGCATGACCCTTTGCACCCCAACGCGCGAATAAATTGCGAATGC
>JALZUL010000186.1 GCA_023301665.1 Ascidiaceihabitans sp. | reverse complement strand
ACTACCATTTGATGACGTAGAGCAGGCCAGCATGGCCGTTGCCGCACTAGAGGGACGTTTGGCATGAGCAATCTTTGGACAGCGGCTGAAGCTGCGGCCGCTACAGGTGGCAAGGTTTGTGGCGATTGGGCAGCGCAGGGCGTTTCGATTGATACACGCACAATCCAGCCGGGTGATTTGTTCGTGGCCTTAAGTGCCGCACGTGATGGTCATGAATTCGTGGCGCAAGCCTTGGAAAAAGGGGCCGCCGCGGCTTTGGTTGCGCGAATTCCTGATGGAATGGATGAAACCGCGCCATTGTTGATTGTTTCGGATGTTTTGACAGGCCTTGAGGATTTGGGCCGCGCTGCACGTGCGCGCACTGACGCGCGCATTGTTGCGATCACCGGCAGCGTCGGCAAAACATCAACCAAGGAAATGTTGCGCGCTATGTTGGGCGATCAGGGGCGTACACATGCGTCCGTGGCCAGCTATAACAACCATTGGGGCGTGCCGCTGACTTTGGCGCGAATGCCCGCGGATAGTGAATACGGTGTTATTGAAATCGGCATGAACCACCCCGGTGAAATTGCCCCGCTTGCTAAGATGGCACGTCCCCATGTGACGTTGATCACAACAGTTGCAGCGGCGCACCTTGAGGCTTTTGAGAATATCGAGGGCATCGCGCTCGAGAAAGCCTCGGTTATGGAGGGGCTGGAATACGGTGGCACCTCTGTAATGAACAACGACATCGAGACAGCCGCTATTTTGCAGGCAAAGGCACACGACTTAAAGCGCCGCGATGTCGGGTTTGGCGAACATGGTTTTGATTACATTCTCAAAGATGTGAAAATCGTCAATGACACGACAATTGTTCAGGCTGAAGCCAATGAACAACCGCTGTTGTTCAAAATCGCAACTGCGGGGCGTCACTTTGCGATGAACGGCCTTGGGGCTTTGGCCGCTTGTGAGGCTTTGGGCGCTGATCTTGCTTTGGCAGCGGCGTCTTTAGGGCGATGGTCGCCCTTTGAGGGGCGCGGGGCGCGCGAACAGATTTTGCTTGATCCCGTTGAGACCCACCTGACCCTTGAACTGATTGACGACAGTTACAATGCAAACCCAACCTCAATGGCCGCCTCGCTCGAAGTGCTGGCGGCCGCGATCCCAACCAGCGATATTGGGCGGGTGTCCAAGGGGCGGCGCATTGCCTATCTAGGGGACATGAAAGAGCTTGGTCCAGAAGCCGCTCAGCTACATACAGGCTTGGCCGAACTTCCCAGCATGGCTGATCTTGACACCGTGCATTGTGTTGGCCCGATGATGAAGGGCCTGTTCGAGGCACTGCCTGACGCGCAAAGGGGCCGTTGGACTGAATCCAGTGCTGAAATGCTGCAAGGGCTGAGCCATGACCTGGATGCAGGGGATATTGTGCTCGCCAAAGGATCTTTATCAATGAAATTGGGTCAAATTGTTGACGCGATCCGTAAAATGGGCCATGCGCTTCCTACAACAAAATAACACAAGATAGTGAGTGAAAGGGTGCCCCATGCTCTATTGGTTGTCTGAATACGAGGCGTTTAATCTCTTTCGCTATATCACGGTGCGTGCTGGTGGGGCCTTTATGACGGCCCTTATCTTTGGGTTCATCTTTGGCCAACCGTTGATCAACGTGTTGCGCAAACGCCAAGGCAAGGGGCAGCCTATTCGTGAGGACGGACCAGAAGGGCATTTTGCCAAAGCTGGTACGCCGACAATGGGTGGCTTGTTGATTGTTGGGGCGCTTTTGACCTCGACTTTGCTTTGGGCGCGTTGGGACAATCCTTTCATTTGGATCATCTTGTTCGTAACCATGTCGTTCGCGGCCATTGGTTTCGCGGATGACTATGCAAAGGTGTCAAAGCAGACCACAGCTGGCGTTTCCGGAAAAGTGAGGCTTTTGTTAGGCTTTACGATTGCAGCTATCGCGGCTTATTTTGCCGCAGCCGCCCATCCGGAAGAATTACAAAATCAACTTGCTCTGCCTGTGTTTAAAGACGTTTTGATCAATCTGGGTGTTTTGTATATCCCATTCTCAATCATCGTTATCGTTGGTGCTGCAAACGCTGTGAACTTGACTGATGGGTTAGACGGTCTTGCTATCATGCCGGTGATGATCGCTGTCGGAACATTGGGTGTGATCGCCTATGCGGTTGGCCGTATCGATTTCACAGATTATCTTGATGTGCACTATGTGCCAGGTACAGGTGAAATCTTGATTTTCGCCGCAGGTGTCATTGGCGGTGGTCTTGGCTTTCTTTGGTACAACGCGCCGCCCGCAGCTGTTTTTATGGGTGATACGGGGTCTTTGGCGCTTGGTGGTGCTTTGGGCGCGATTGCGATTTCCACGAAACACGAACTTGTTCTTGCCATCGTTGGCGGTTTGTTTGTGGTCGAAGCGCTGAGCGTGATCATCCAAGTGCTTTACTTTAAGAAAACGGGCAAACGCGTGTTCTTGATGGCCCCGATCCATCACCACTATGAGAAAAAAGG
>JALZUL010000185.1 GCA_023301665.1 Ascidiaceihabitans sp. | reverse complement strand
ATGAATGTAATCGTGCTGTCGCAAGATGCTGTTGATGTGAAACCTGGATCGTAAGTAAAGACACCGGCTTGGGCATAAAGCTTGCGGATATCAAGTACATCTGGGCCCGCTGTTGGTGAGTGGATGGGAAGGTCAATTTCCTTGCCATCAATGCTTAGCGTTGCGGATTTTTGCGTATCAGCCATGTGATCCCCTTATCAATGTATTGGACAGGCGTACCGTGTCCCCAAATTTGTCAATGACAGGGCTTTCCTGTCGATTGGTTGGTCGATGCACCAATGTCATAGTGCAAAGACCCAGTTTTTGGATCGAGTGATCCATTTTACGCATCGTTACAGCGACCTACCTTACAAAGCGGTTAACCTTGTTCAGCTGGCGTCCGCAGGTGCAGCCGCCTCTGTCAAACGGGCCAAGGATTCATCCTGCCCCAAAACTAACATCATATCAAAAACAGAAGGCGTTGCAGAGCGTCCAGCAAGCGCTGCCCTCATAGGCCCAGCCAACTTACCAAACTTGATGTCCTTGGTTTCACAATAACCATTTAGGACCGCCTCAAGATTTTCTCTGCCCCAGCTAGCATTTTGCAAATGCGGCGTCAATTCGTTCAGTATACCACGGGATACCTTATCAAGGTTTTTTGAAGATTTCTCGTCAGGTACGATTGGTCTAGATGATAGGACAAAAGTTGCTTTTTCTATAAGATCAGGGAATTTCTTAGCCCGTTCTTGCAAGCAAGGCATTGCCTTAAAGAGGCCATCAGCCTGCTTTTGTGTCAGCGGTTGCGCGCCAGAAACCGCCAAATAGGCTATTATTTCTTGCTGCAGTGCAGCGCTATCGGCTTGTGCAATATGCTGTCCGCAAAGGTTTTCCAGCTTTTTGAAATCAAAACGGGCAGGGCTTTTGCCGATTCCGCCTAGATCAAACCACTCACGTGCTTGCGCGTCGGTGAAAAATTCATCGTCGCCATGGCTCCACCCCAAACGCGTTAGGTAGTTGCGCATGCCAGCGGCAGGGTAACCCATCACTTGGTATTCCTCGGCACCCGTCGCGCCGTGGCGTTTGGATAGCTTCTTGCCATCATTGCCAAAGATCAACGGGATATGGGCCCAAACCGGCACATCCCATCCCATTGCATTGTAGATCATCATTTGGCGCGCAGCATTGTTCAAGTGATCGTCCCCGCGGATCACATGGCTCACCTCCATATCATGATCGTCGACAACAACCGCCAGCATGTAAACGGGTGTACCGTCAGAACGTAACAGAACCATGTCATCCAGTTGGTCATTGCGGATGGTCACGTCACCTTGCACTTCATCCTTGATGATTGTGTTGCCGGTTTGTGGTGCTTTGATCCGCACAACATATGGCGCATCTGGGTGGTCCGCCGCGTCAACGTCGCGCCACGGGCTGTGGAACAGGGTGCTTTTGCCTTCAGCTTTCGCAGCATCGCGAAAGGCTTGGATTTCATCTTGGGTTGAGAAACACTTGTAGGCTTTGCCAGCGGCGAGCAGTTCATGCGCGACCTCAGCGTGGCGTTTGGCCCCTTCAAATTGGCTGATAACATCGCCATCGTGATCTAGGCCAAGCCATGCCATGCCTTGCAAGATTGCTTTGGTCGCTTCTGGTGTTGAGCGTGCGCGATCTGTGTCTTCAATACGCAACAAGAATTTTCCGCCACGGCCACGCGCATAAAGCCAGTTGAACAAGGCTGTGCGTGCACCACCGATGTGCAAATAGCCAGTCGGCGAAGGGGCAAAACGGGTGACAACAGCTTTGGGCGTATCAGCGGACATAGGGGAGTTTACCTTTCAGTAACCACGAGGGTTGTAGAGTTTGCCACTGTCTATCTAGTGCGCAAAGCGGGGGCAAGTATGACCGGGCTGGGCCATAGGGTCAGGAATGTGATCGTTACGAATTTGCTTTCCCAGCGTGGCCACATGTTTGCTTGGGTGCCTGTGTGCCTTGCTATCGGTATAGGTCTCTATTTTTCCTTAAGGTTTGAACCTGTCACGCCGCTTTATCTGGGGCTTGGGGTCGCGAGCCTTTCCGGACTGTACGCGACACGCTGGTTAAACGAGGTGCTTGCGCCGTTTCTTTTGGCGCTTTGTCTCGTCGGCACGGGTTTTGGTATTGCCGCGGTACGGACCCACTCTGTCGAAGCGCCTGTCTTGGGCTGGCGGTACTACGGCGCTATCGAGGGGCGGGTTGTTGGTATGGATCGCAGCGCGTCCGATGCTGTACGTCTTACATTGGATCGGGTTGTTCTTGAACGTTTGAGCGTCAAACAAACGCCCGAACGTATCAGAATTTCGCTTCACGATGAGACGGGGCTTGGTATCACACCCAAACCTGGGATGGTGGTGATGACAACCGGCCATCTTTCTCCACCCAGTGGACCAGTGGAGCCGGGCGGTTTTGATTTTCAACGCTATGCGTGGTTCCAGCAATTGGGCGGCGTTGGCTATACGCGGGTTCCTTTGGTGGGATTGAAAAACACCCAAGATGACTGGAAGCTTTGGGTTTTCGAGGCACGTATGGCGATTTCGGCCCGCGTACGTGCCGTGCTTGCGGGGGATGTTGGTGGCTTTGCCGCAGCGGTGACCACTGGAGATCGCAGCGGTATTGGGCAAGATGCATTGGATCATTTACGGGCAAGCAACACCGCCCATCTTTTGGCAATATCGGGACTGCATATGGGGTTGCTCAGTGGCTTTGTTTTTGGCGGTTTGCGGCTGCTTTTGATCGCATTGCCTTATGTTGGTGCTCGCCTTGAAACGCGTAAAGTGGCGGCGGCGGGTGCTTTGGCGATCTCTGCAGCCTATTTGGCTTTATCTGGCGGTAATGTTGCGACAGAACGCGCTTTTGTTATGGTGGCAGTCGCATTGTCTGC
>JALZUL010000184.1 GCA_023301665.1 Ascidiaceihabitans sp. | reverse complement strand
ATGTTCCATCTGTCCATTTGTGCTTGGTTAATTTGTTGTGTGCCGTGATACAAACCTGTAGTATCCCCCAGGCCAACCGTATTGGCCGTGGCAAAAATACGAAACGCAGGGTGAGGGCGGATAACAACATTTTGATCTAACAATGTCAGCTTCCCTTCGGTTTCCAATACGCGTTGAATAACAAACATCACATCGGGACGACCCGCATCATACTCATCAAACACAAGCGCAACGTTATTTTGAATGGCCCATGGCAATAGGCCTTCTTGGAAGCGGGTGATTTGTTTGCCTTCTTGCAGAACAATCATATCTTTACCCAGCAAATCAATACGGGACACGTGACTGTCCATATTGATACGAACACACGGCCAATTCAGGCGTGCGGCGACTTGCTCAATATGGGTGGACTTTCCCGTGCCGTGATATCCTTGAACCATCACGCGGCGGTTGTGGTTGAAACCTGCAAGGATCGCCATCGTCGTGTCAGGATCAAACTTATAGGTCGTGTCGATTTCAGGAACGCGCTCGGTGCGTTTATCAAACCCTTTGACGACCATGTCAGTGTCGATGCCAAACACCTCGCGGACAGAGATATCCTGAGTTGGCTTTGCATCGATATCCATTGCGTCGTCAGCCATGAGAGTCGTCCTTCATAATATGTGTCGTGGCCCGAAATATGGGCGTGGTTTGTGGTGCAACATAATCAAACCAAGGACAAGGGGAAGGGGGAATATCGTATCGATACGGTTTAGATATGAGGGGCAGAACCCGTTTTAGTTGAGGGCTTGAATTAGCGCTGCGCGTTTTTCAGCTAAAATAGGCGATATTTGCGCAAACTCTCATCATTTTCTGCAAACGCGGTGAGCTAAACCAAGCGCACAACATATTTAGATGAGGGATAGCAAATGCACTTATATCGCAAAGGTAAAAGGGGTGGGATTTCAAGAAATAGGGCGCAATTGGCCCTATTATGCGGGGGTGCGGGATGGGTTGTGTCGGTGACTATGATCTATTGGGGCGGCCCGTTAAGTCGGTTTATCCCTCGCGATGGCCCCCAAATCAGCGCGTTTTTGGGGGCAACTGTTGCCGGATATATGGTGGCAAATGGTTTCGGTCGTGCAGGGCTATCAGGGCGCGCGCTTGCGGGTTTAAGCGCTTGTACGGCAACTGTTTTAGGAGCGATCATAGCGGGATCAATCCTTGGTGGGGTTCAATCCTATGGTGCTGTTGATGGGGCAGCGCGTGGTATCGTGGCCATCACGGACGGGTTTAGCAGCGTGGTCGTGGTCGCAACTTGGGCATTGTCGATGTATGGCGTGGATTGGTTTGCGCGCAGGGGGCGCTTGATCCAAAACGCGCCCCTAAAGCCCCTAAAAAACACCGACGAGACCTGATCAAACCCCTAGGGGGGCCGCAACTAGTCTTTAAAGTTGCGGCTGCCTTTCAGTTGATCCCAAGCCCAAACAACTTCTTGCAATTGTTCTTCTTGAGAACGATCACCGCCATTCATGTCAGGGTGGAGGATTTTTATCAAAGCTTTGTAAACTTTGCGAATTTCTGGCTTGGTTGCATTGTCTTTAACTTCCAGAATTTCGACCGCGCGGCGCTCAGTGGCTGGTAGCTTCTTGCCAACAGTGCCACCTTTACGACCCGGGTTTTGCGTGGAGTTCGCACCCAAAACCTGATGCGGGTCTTCGATGCCCAAACGTGCCCAAGCGCGTGCTTCAGGATCGCCCATGGGTTTGGTCGGGCGTTCCCAGACCTTATCATCGGACTGTTGGGCGTTGATTTCCGCCTCGGTGGTCCCGTCGAAGAAGTTCCATTTCAGGTTATACTCGCGCACGTGGGCTTGGCAGAACCAAAAGAAATCATCCAATACATCCGGCGCTTTGGGCGCACGGTATTTACCGGCCTCTTGGCAGCCAGGATGATCACATATGCGCGTTGATGTCTCGGATGCACCAGACATGCCGCGGCGACCGCGAGGGTTCTTCTTTTTGGATGTTGATACGGACATATCGAATCCGAATGGATCTGGCTTTGGCATCGGTTGGACCTTTTCGACTCTGGGGATACATTCTAGAAGACTGAGAGGCAGTGTGAAGAGGGATAGAACAAAATGAGCGAAAAAATGTCTGTTGCAAAAGAGATGGAAATGCGTCTGCAAGAGGGCTTGTCCCCTCATGCATTAGAAGTTGTTGACGATAGTGAAAGCCACCGTGGCCATTCAGGCTTTCAAGAAGGCGGTGAAAGCCATTTCAACGTGAGGATTCGCAGCGCCGCTTTTGACGGTAAGTCGCGTATTGCGCGGCACCGTTTGGTGCACGCGACATTGGGAGCGGAATTAATTGCTCGGATACATGCGCTGGCGCTAGATTTGGACGTTTAAGCGCCTAAGCGTCTGAAGGTTCGGGAGAACGGCGACTCGCGAGGGCTTTGAGTGAGTCGGTCATACCGGCCACTTCACTTGTTTCCTCGACGCCGTTGTCAGCCAGCATGTGTGTCGCACCTTCGCCGCCGGCAGGGTGAGGGTCATCTTTGATTTCAGCAACCTCGACGGTCTCTGTTTCTTGATCGACGGCGTTGTCTTCTGGGATATCAGCTTCTTCACTAATTTGTGATGACGTCACTGCTACAGGCGCGGCCAAAAGAGGCAGATTTTCTGATGTAACGCGCTCTTCACGAGGTTTGCGAAACACCAAAACGTTACGCCATTCGGTTGTAGATCCCGTGAGGCCAGATCGCTCAGTTGACGGGAGGGTTTCTGCGCGCTGGTATTCCCAACCCTGTTCTCCCATCGTGTTCATCAAATCCTCAATCGCGTTGGAAAAACGTGCTTCTGCACCTTTGACCCCCTTGGCTTTGAGCCCTTTGGTTGGAGCTGGGACAACGCGGTATTGGTATGTGGACATGGTGCACCTTTAAGACTGAAGAGCAAATATAGCAGGGGCACCGTGCGGCGAAAAGCCCCTGAAAAATGTATATGACTTTGAGTGGCGCAGGGTTGGCTGCGACTGCCGATCTCTCGCGGTGGTTCACCTGTTTTAGGCTGCGAAGTATGATTTGCCTGAAGATTGGGCATCTTGAAGCATTGATTTAAGCAAGCTGGCTTCGTAGCCGCGCAAAACGGTCCTTGCTGTATCGCCATACGACGTAATCGCAACGGGTATTTCAGGGAAGAGTGTCAGAATTTCTCGTCTGGCTTCGAAATTAAGACCAGAAATGGAATTCTCTGCGAGGAAGAAGCTTTCGCTCCAGCAGCCACCGCCTTTGATGATTTGGTGGCCATCAAAAAGAAGGTGGAAATATTCGATCTCGGGCAGTTCGGCCTGTGATATGCCAGATAGGCCAACGAGGAACTTAGCGGCAACCAACACGTCCGGCACGCCAAATAAGAAATCGACCATTGGTCCCTCGATGAGCAATCTATGCTCAGGGGACACCATCAAAGGCTTGGGGTTTTTAAGGACGTTTGCAGGGATATGGATCGGGGCAAAGGTCCCTCGTGCCAAAACACGTCGTTGCCCGATCCAGCGAATAGGCATCGCGCCATTGTCACGGGTTTGAACGAGATCGCCAACGTTAAGGCATTCGATTGGTTGAGGTCCTGCCGGGGTATCGATCTCTGTAGTCTTAGCGAAACAGGTTACAAAACTGTCGTAACTGCTTGATCCTAGGTTGTTCCCGCTGGTCTTAAAGTATGAAACGCCATCTTCTAAAGGCAGGTTCGAAGAGAACCCCCAAACATCGCCAACAACCCCGCCTTGCGAGAAGACAGTGAGTGTAATCGTTGGGCCTGTTAGAGCTGTTCCTGCGTCGTTGATTGCGCGTACAAAAATAAGAGATTCAGCTTCGACATTTTGGCCATCGGCCACAAGGCCCGCACCATCAATGATGACGTGGTCGTCTTCGTCGTCATCTCCAAATATATTTGGGGAACCACCTGTGTCGTTCAAAGATACACTTTGGGCACTGCCAGCGGTAAAACTGAAAATTGTCCCATTTGGCGTGTCCGAGTTGTTGATCACCCCATTGCCAACAATCGCATTTGACGAACTTGACGTGACGACGAGGTTATCGCTGTCGTGTACAATGAGTGTTTGAGTGACCATTTCACGGCTCCTTTGGGCTCAGTTAACCACTCTAATGTGTGGAGCTGTGTTGTTCGAATTTTTAAGTAAAATCCAGCGGAAACAACGGCTTATTTTGTAAAGTTATGACATTAATGACTCAATCACAAAAGTTTGAATCCCCCTCGGTCTTCTTGTTAAGTATTTGTTACTGTCGAGCTTTTAGTTCGGATCTAAGTCTTGATCGCGATGAGTTTACCATTTCTTTAAAAGGGGAAGACACCACTCTTGCGTGTGGAATTTGGGGGGGGGACGCCTTTCAAAATGCGCCTTTGGGTTTGGTGAAGTAGTCGTAGGGTCATGAGCGCGCAAAGGGCGAAAAGGACCAGAAAACCGATGTCGGTATTACGTCGGTAT
>JALZUL010000183.1 GCA_023301665.1 Ascidiaceihabitans sp. | reverse complement strand
CGCGCCATTTCCCCGTCTGGTTTCATAATCTCGCAGATCACAGACGACGGATAGTGCCCAGCAAGACGGGCGACATCGCAGCCTGCTTCTGTATGCCCTGCTCGCACCAGCACACCGCCTTGACGTGCGCGCAGCGGAAAGACATGGCCCGGCGTCGCAATATCAGCCGAGGTTTTGACAGGATCAATGACCGTCGCGACCGTCAGGGCACGATCACCTGCAGAAATACCTGTGGTCACACCCTCGCGGGCCTCAATCGAGATTGTAAACGCAGTCTCGTGGCGAGAGGAATTGTGCATCGCCATCATTGGTAAGCCAAGTTCTTCGATACGTTCCGCTGGAAGGGTAACACAGATCAAACCGCGACCGTGAGTGGCCATAAAATTGATAGCATCCGCATCCGCGAAATTTGACGGGATGATCAAATCACCCTCATTTTCGCGATCTTCGTGGTCCACAAGAATGAACATACGGCCAGCTTTGGCGTCCGCGATGATCTCTTCAATTGGGGAAATTGCATTTGCTAGATCGGTTTCAACAGGTCCGGGGGTCTCAAAACTCATAAGGTCGCCTTGGGTCAGATTCCCTTGCCTCATACCTGATCAGGCAGGCCAAGGCCAGCGAACTGACATGTAACCCTACGGCCTTTGACTAAGGTAAATCACCTATAATAGCTGCTAAACTTAAAGACGGTTAACCAGCCTCAGCCAAACGCGCGACATAGCGCGCTAAAGTATCGATCTCGAGGTTGACCATATCGCCAACAGCAACCTTGCCCCATGTCGTCACCTCTTTGGTGTGGGGGATGAAATTGATACCGAAAATGTTGCCTTCGACTTCATTCACTGTCAGCGAGGTACCGTTTAATGCGACAGATCCTTTTGGTGCGATGAAACGTGCCAAATCATCAGGCGCACGCATTTGAACACGGGTGCTGTCACCTTCGTCTTCAATCTTGGTCACCTCAGCAACCCCGTCCACATGTCCAGAAACGATGTGACCGCCCAGTTCATCGCCAACTTTCAGAGCGCGCTCTAGATTCACGCGTTTGCCGACACTCCAGGCTCCAACATTTGTCTTGTTCACCGTTTCAGCGCTGATCTGGACGTCGTACCAATCCGGCCCCAGATCGATCACAGTCAAACATACGCCATCAGAGGCAATTGATGCGCCCATATCAATACCAGACGTGTCATAGCCCGTCTTGATCCGCGCGCGCAGGTCACCCTGCTGCTCAAGTTGTGTGATCACGCCAAGGTCAGTTACGATGCCAGTGAACATGGGAAGCCTCCATTCAAACTGCCCCTGAGGTAGCGGTGATGAAAGGCACTGGCAAGTGTATGTCTCATGTTCCGAGGATTTCAGGCGTTCGACTTTATCTTGCAAAACAATTGAGAGAAAACCAAACGATTGTTTCCATTAGTCATACTTTAGCCCATTTTAAGCAGTAGTGGTCTTGGAAACGGTCGCATACTCAAAGGTAACAAGGTGCATAAAACGTCGGAAGAACGGGTCTTCTTATTTCTACAAGGACCCCACGGCCCCTTTTTCAACCGCCTTGGTCGCATGTTGCGCAAAGCGGGGTCGCAGGTGTGGCGTGTCGGTTTTAATGCCGGTGATCGTGCGTTCTGGTTTCATCCGAGCACCTACATTCCCTTTCGCGGCAAAGCAGATGAATGGGCCGATACCTTTATCGATTTAATCACCTCAAAAGGTGTCACAGACATCGTACTTTATGGCGATACCCGCCCAATCCACGCGACAGCTGTCGCTGAAGCAAAACGGCGCGGCATTGGCGTTCATGTGTTTGAGGAAGGGTATATGCGCCCCTTCTGGGTCACCTATGAGCGCGATGGAACCAATGGCAATTCCCGATTGATGGATATGACTATTCCACAAATGCAAAAGGCATTGGCAAATTCGGACATGGAAACACCGCTGCCTCCCGCGCGCTGGGGCGACATGCGTCACCATATTTTCTACGGTGCACTGTACCATTGGTTCGTGATGTTTCGAAACGGTGACTATCGCAATTTCCGTCCACACCGCAGCATTCCCGTTACCAAAGAATTCAAGCTCTATCTCGCCCGATTGCTGCTTATGCCATGGCAGGCAATTGAGCGCCGTATCTCGACGTTGCGGATCAAGCATGGTGGCTTCCCGTATCATCTGGCGCTTCTACAGCTCGAACATGACAGTAGTTTTCAAAAGCACTCCCCTTTTGAAACGATGCCAGATTTCCTTGATGTTGTTATCGAAGGTTTTGCCAAAGGTGCCCCCCAACATCACCACTTGGTCTTCAAAGCACACCCGCTTGAAGACGGGCGTACGCCGTTGCGCAAGAGCATTCGCACCTTGTCTAAGAAGTATGGCGTCGCGAACCGTGTTCATTTTGTGCGTGGCGGGAAATTAGCGCAGCTGCTCAATGACGCGCGTACTGCGGTCACCGTCAACTCTACAGCTGCCCTTCAGGTGTTATGGCGTGGCATCCCACTAAAGGTGTTTGGGCGCGCGGTTTACACTCAGCCAGAATTTGTATCCGAGCAACCCTTGCCCGATTTCTTTGCCGGGGCGAGCCGACCCGACAACCGTGCCTATAAAGATTTCCGCAGGTACCTGTTAGAAACCAGCCAGTTGCCTGGTGGTTTTTATTCCGCACGCGGACGCCGACAGCTTATGCGTCAGGTCGTCGATATGATGTTATCCCCCGAAGATCCCTACGAGGCACTCGAGACCGGCACAGCGGCTCCAAGGCAACAGTTGCGTCTTGTCGACTAAATGACACAAGCCCTAGCGGTAGCAATTAAAATTCGTTTGGGGTACACTAAACCAAATATCGTCGGGTAAACCGTCGTAACCAATCGGGAAAACCCGATGGACTGAGGCAGAAAAGATTAGGTCGAGGAGACCGAAGCAGTGACTTTTAAAAGTTTTCGCTGGGCACGTCCCATTGCATTAATTGCGGCGTTGGCCGTCATGTCATCTTGCGGTTTGCCGCAGGTAGGCCCGAATAAACGTCAGATCTACAGGGGCTCTGTACAAAAGCAAGGTGATGCATTTGTCGTTTCTGTGAATGATCGCGTCACACGCGCGACCGCAGTAACCCCGACCTTGGGCTTTTCAGAGAGCTTTTTGAATGCCGCCACACTTGGTTCAGATACCATTCAGCCTGGTGATGTCCTGGGTTTAACTATCTGGGAAAATGTGGATGACGGATTGCTTTCCGTCGAGGGGGCCAGTTCTACGATTCTCGAAGAAGTCCAAGTAGACGGGTCCGGTTTTATATTCGTGCCCTATGCAGGGCGAATTCGTGCATCAGGCAACAGCCCTGAAGCTATCCGCCGCATCATCACGACGAAACTGGCAGAGCAAACCCCTGATCCACAGGTACAAGTGCGCCGTGTCGCGGGTGACGGCTCTACGGTGTCTTTGACTGGGTCCGTTGGAGCGCAAGGCGTATTTGCTATCGAGCGTCCAACGCGTACGCTTTCAACTATGCTTTCACGAGCAGGCGGTGTCACGATCCCTCCTGAAATCGCTCAGGTCACCGTTATTCGTGGTAAAGAACGCAGCCGTATTTGGTTCCAAGACCTTTATGATCATCCCGAGCTCGACATCGCTTTGCGCGGTGGTGACCGGATTCTCGTTGAAGAGGACAGTCGTGCATTCACCGCCCTTGGCGCAACGGGTGGACAATCCCGTGTTACCTTTGAATCCCAAAACCTCTCTGCGCTCGAAGCCATCGCTCAGGTCGGCGGCTTGAATGCAAACACGGCAGATCCAACTGGTGTTTTTGTTCTTCGTAACGAACCCGCCGCAGTTGCAAATATCGTGATGGGGCGTGACGATTTGGATGGAGCTCAACGACTGGTTTATGTCCTCGACCTTACGCAACCCAATGGCCTATTTCATGCACGTGATTTTGTAATTCGCGACGCGGATACGCTGTATGTAACCGAGGCACCATTCACGCAGTGGAACAAGGCAATCTCCGCGTTTACAGGCTCAGCAGCTTCTGTAAACGGATTGACCTCGCTCGCTGGGAACTAAGAATTGCTGGCCGACGTGCCGTATGAATATGACGCCGGACCCGAAGGGGTTCGGCGTTTATGCGTTTACAACGGTGGTTTCCTGACCCAACCACGATTGCGCCGGATCCTTGCGTTATCAGGTTATAAAACGACCCTCGGAGTTCCGAAAGACGGCGACTATGTCGGAGTTTGGGGCCAAAGCCCTACGGCACATCGCGGTGAAGCAATCGCTACGAAATATGAAGCCCCCATATTGCGGATCGAGGATGCTTTTTGGCGTTCTCTGCATCCAGGTCGCGCAGAAAAATCCCCACCTTTGGGCCTTATGATTGACCGAAAAGCCGTTCATTTCGACCCAACTACGCCATCCGAATTAGAAACGTTGTTGGCAACCCATCCCCTTGATGACACGGCGTTATTGAATCGCGCTCGGGGTCTGATCGCGCGCATGCAGGAAGCACATCTGACAAAATACAGTGCGATAGATATCGATATCCCTGCCCCCCATGCCGGTTACGTATTGGTTGTCGATCAAACCTATGGAGACGCAGCGGTTAGGGCCAGTGGCGCAGACCGCAATCGTTTCCTTGAAATGTTATTCGTCGCGCAGGAAGAAAACCCAGGCGCGCGTATCGTCATCAAGACCCATCCCGAGACCATGAATGGCCTGCGCAACGGTTACTTTGATGGCGTATCGCCCAGCGATGTTATCAGCTTTTGCGATGTCCCAATCAGTCCTTGGAGGTTATTTGAAGGCGCTATTGGCATATATACTGTGTCCTCACAGATAGGGTTTGAAGCCATCTTTGCAGGGCATAAGCCGCGGGTGTTCGGACAACCCTTTTATGCAGGTTGGGGGCTGACCACAGATGAATTTCCAGTACAACGGCGTCAACGCACCTTAACCCGCGCTCAATTGTTTGCAGCGGCAATGTTGCTTTATCCAAAATGGTACAACGCCTACGAGGATCGCCTTGCGACGGCTGAAGAAGCCGCAGAAGCGTTGATTGCTCAAACCCGCGCCTGGCGCGAAGACAGCAACGGTTGGGTTGCAAGTGGTATGCGGCTTTGGAAACGTGGGCCGTTGCAAAAATTCTATGGCCAACACAAGCGTATGGTTTTCCATGAAGACCCAATCAAAGCCCGTCAAGTAGATCGCCCATGGATGGTTTGGGCCGGAAAAGCTGAAATCGGTCAACACGACGCTGTGCGTGTCGAAGATGGGTTTATTCGGTCTCGCGGCTTGGGGGCGAAATTAGTGCCCCCTCTCTCTTTGGTGACGGACGATGTTGGTATCTATTACGATGCAAGCCGCCCCTCTAAACTGGAAGAAATGATAGCCCAGCGTGTAGAACTTCGTCATGATCAGATCTCCCGTGCCAATGCACTGATCGACACGCTGACCAGCAAAGGCATCAGCAAATATAACCTTGGCGGAACCTCAATTGATTTACCGGCCGGAGAACGCATCCTTGTCGTGGGCCAAGTCGAAGATGATGCTTCCATTCGATGTGCTGCTGGCGACATCGACACCAACCGCGCGTTGCTAGAGAACGCTCGCGCAGCTCATCCCAACGCGATTTTGATCTATAAACCTCACCCCGACGTCACCGCTGGATTGCGAACCGGGGCATGTAACGCGGACGACCTCGCAGACTTCATCCTTCCAGACGCCGATATTTCGATCCTGTTGAATGAAGTTTCAGAACTCTGGACAATGACCTCCCTTACCGGATTTGAAGCCATCTTGCGCGGCGTACATGTCGTGACAACAGGCGCGCCGTTTTATGCAGGATGGGGCCTGACGCAGGATTTAGGTGACGTGCCGCCGCGCCGCCGTGCCAAGGTTTCGCTGGCGGGATTGGTTCATGCGACTCTGATCGATTACCCACGCTATTTTGATCCTAACACCGGAATGCCCTGCCCTGTGGAGATTGCGGTGGAGCGGCTCTCGAGCGGAGACATTCCCAAGCCCAATAGGTTGAACCGGCTGGTGTCGAAATTACAGGGCGCGTTGGCCTCGCATGCCCATATCTGGCGTTAAATTATAGAATTTCAACGGCAACCTGCATGTCGGCAAAGGCAATATATTTGTATTTGATGCCGTTCTTTTTGCACACCGATTGCCAAGCTTTGTATTCGCCGTTTTCCCAATTGGGATACCCATAATATTCGTCAAAGGTGATGATGCTGCCTTTGACCAACCGTTTTGCAATGGTTTTCAATACAAAAAGTGAACTGTCATAGGTATCGCAATCGATATGGCAGAACCGTATGTCGTCCGGGTTTTTCTTGAGAAACGCGGGAAGGGTTTTGTCGAACCAGCCTTTATGAAGGGTGACGTTATCGTTCACTTTTGGCAGGTTGCCCCCCAAGTCAAACGAACCTTTGGGAAGGTAGTATCCTGTCCAATCCTCGGCCAGCCCCTCAAAGCTGTCAAAACCGTGCAAGGTTTCGGTAGGGAAAATTTTGGAAAAGTGATTGATCGATTTACCTTTGAATACCCCAAATTCAAGGATCAACCCGCCCTCAAGGTGAGCCGAGCGGCCCGAATAATTCCAAAGTTTGTTTGTTTTATCAAATATCATCGCGTCCTTGAGGTGCTTTTCTGCATAGTCGGCAGAAGAGATGATCGAGCGTTCGCGCAAAATTTGGTAGACACTGAGTTTATAGGGCACCAACCCAAGTGAGTTAACGATGCGACGATCTTCCATTTTATATCTCCGAAAGCTGGCGGTATAGGCGTGATGAAACGCTATTGGGCGGTAGATCAAACTGCATTTGATGTCCGCTCTCTTTTCCAGATGTGCATGACGTCGGGGCCGATTTCCCGCGTGTCGACCAAGGAAAATCGTGGGGCGGCGGGCAGTTTGTCGATTTCTAGACTCCCGATACTAGCAATCCCTTCTGCACCGATGGCCAGTCCAGCGGTGAAGCCGATCAATTGATCCACCAGATCAGCTTTGAAAAGAGAGGCCGCCAACGCGCTGCCCCCTTCACAAAATATGCGGGTCAGACCGTGCTTGCCAAGTTGGGTTAAGACATCTTCGGGGTCGAGTTGTTGTTTTAGAAGCCGACAGGGCAGCAGATGTGCCCCAAGCTCGGTCCATGCTTTGACCGAGGATTTGTCGGCATCTTTACCATGACACAAGATCAACGGGATATCTTTCGCTGTGCGCGCCAGATTGCTCAGGAGCGGCAGATCAAGGCGGCGCGACACTACGATTCGTGTCGGTTGATGATCAATTCCAAGATCACGCACTGTCAGGGTGGGATCATCATGCCGCGCAGTGCCGCCGCCCACCATGACGCCGTCATGACGCGAACGCATCGCATGTACCATACGCCGCGCAGGTTCGGCTGTGATCCACTGGCTTTGCCCTGTTCGCGTTGCGATACGTCCATCAAAACTAGACGCCATTTTGAGCGTCACCATCGGCCGGCCCATAACTGTGCGTCGTAAAAAACCGTCTTGATCGGCAAAAGCTTGATCACCCAACAGGCCAGTCTCAACCACAATACCTGCATCACGCAACATTTGTGCACCAAGACCATCAACACGCGGATCACTATCAGGGATCGCCATCACAACGCGCGCAACGCCAGCATCGATCAATGCTTGGGCACAGGGCGGTGTTTGACCGTAATGAGAGCAAGGTTCTAGTGTGACATAGACGTCGCTACCTTTAGCCTGTTCCCCAGCCTGCGCCAGCGCAACGACTTCGGCATGTGGACGGCCCGATGGTTGTGTCCAGCCACGTCCGACAATTCGCTTATCTTTGACAATGACACAGCCAACAGCAGGATTGGGCCATGTATTACCCTGCCCGCGCCGCCCCAATGATAGGGCGAGCGCCATGTAGCGGGTGTCTGAGCTTACGCTCACTCTTCTGGTGTAGCGTTTGGCCGCAATTCGGCGACGAATTTGTCGAAATCGTCAGCCTCTTGGAAGTTCTTGTACACCGACGCAAAGCGCACGAATGCAACTGTATCGATGCGAGCCAAGGCCTCCATCACGATTTCACCAATTTGTCCTGATCCAATATCGGTTTCGCCCATACTTTCTAATCGACGTACAAGGCCTGATATCATTTGATCAATCCGTTCCGGATCGATTGGACGTTTCTGCATGGAAATGCGGATAGAGCGTTCCAGCTTATCACGATCAAAATCTTCGCGTTTACCGCTCGTTTTGATAACCACGAGATCACGCAATTGAACCCGTTCATATGTGGTGAAGCGCCCGCCGCATGCAGGACAAAAGCGTCTACGCCGGATCGATACATGATCTTCCGCCGGACGGCTGTCTTTAACTTGAGTATCTATATTACCGCAAAATGGGCAGCGCATTGGCCGTTCCCCTATCTATCGTTCATGCCTGTTGTGGGGTTCGTCCCTCACTTATCCACAGTTATAGGGCAACCGCTAGGGTTTGGGTAGTGGATAAATATCACCCCAAAATAGAGGGTTAGCTACCACTAAAATATGCGGCTACCCGTCGCGTATGTGCTGCATCACGGTGTTCAAACAAATAGATACCTTGCCATGTCCCAAGGCGCATTTTCCCGTCCGACACTGGAATTTGCAATGACACCGGCATCATTGCCGCTTTGATATGAGCGGGCATGTCATCCGGTCCTTCGTACGTGTGGCGCAAGTAAGACATAGAAGGGTCAGTTGTTGGGGGCACCAAGCGCTCAAAGAATGCCAGCAAGTCCGATTGAACTTCGGCATCTGCATTCTCTTGAATCAGCAACGACGCCGAAGTGTGTTGTACCATTAAGGTTAACAATCCATCCCCATGCCCTTTAATCCATCGCACCGGCAGCGTGGTGAATTCATATAGGCCCGCGCCACGTGTTTGAAGCTCAAAAGTCGTTTGCATTTCGCAAGTTTGCGGCTTGTCTCAACAAGAGGCAAGCCGCAAAATAATTAACGATTTGAACGGCTCTGAGCGACCTGTTCGCACAACCTTACTGAGTAACCTGAGCCCTCGTGCGCCCCGACCTTTGATGTCGTAAGTGTAGGCGTGTGGGGTTCGTCTCCGACAGGTACTGTGCTAAATAAGACTGCTCGGCGACCTGGCATTGTTTGGCTCGGACCACGGGCACGTGCGATGTAGATCCTGCTTTGGTAGCGCCTCAAAACATCCGTTACATACCGCCCAGCAGTACACCAATAGATTTGCCGATTTGAGCTCGCATCTTCGATCACCTCAAAGGTTGTATCCGACACCCGGTTAACCTGAAGCAATTTGTTTGGTGCCAGGTAGCTCGTTCCTGAAGCCGTCATTGGCATGACCGCCACTAAGGCCGTAAGAAGAAATTTACGCATGATATGTTCCTATCCATTACTGACCTAAAATATAGGATCGTTTTCGGTCACAGAAAAATCACTTACGAGTGCCCCTACTCTAACAGGCTGTTTTCAATCAAAAATACCTTTCGAGAAAGGCTCTGAAAGCCGTAAATTCCCACTTTTTAATTTATTCATTCAGAAATGCGTGTTGAACTATGTATCGCTGTTCCAACAAAAATGCCGCCAGCACCCAAAAGGCCCCGGCGGCAAAAAAGAGGTATCGTCTTACTTTACTGATCCAAGAAGCTGCGCAACTTACGTGAACGGCTTGGATGCTTAAGCTTACGAAGCGCTTTTGCTTCGATCTGACGGATCCGCTCCCGTGTCACCGAGAACTGTTGACCAACTTCTTCAAGCGTATGGTCGGTGTTCATGCCAATACCAAAACGCATCCGAAGAACACGTTCTTCGCGTGGAGTAAGTGACGCAAGAACCCGCGTTGTTGTCTCTTTGAGGTTTTCTTGGATCGCGCTGTCTAAAGGCAGGACCGCATTCTTATCCTCGATAAAATCACCAAGCTGGCTATCTTCTTCATCACCAATAGGCGTTTCCAAAGAAATTGGCTCTTTGGCAATTTTCATTACCTTGCGGACTTTTTCCAAAGGCATTTGCAGCTTTTCGGCCAATTCCTCTGGTGTTGGTTCGCGGCCGATCTCGTGCAGCATTTGGCGACCAGTACGGACCAGCTTGTTGATGGTCTCGATCATGTGCACCGGAATACGGATCGTGCGCGCCTGATCCGCAATAGAGCGTGTGATGGCCTGACGGATCCACCATGTTGCATATGTCGAAAACTTGTAACCACGGCGATATTCGAACTTATCAACCGCTTTCATGAGGCCGATATTACCTTCTTGG
>JALZUL010000182.1 GCA_023301665.1 Ascidiaceihabitans sp. | reverse complement strand
GTTTGACGAACGTATTTCTTCAACTCTCATTGGTCACCTTTTGGCAGCCGTCAACGGCGCATCTGTCGGACGCGGCGCATCTTGGTTGCGCAACGATCTTGGTGCCCAAGTTTTACCCGCCCATCTATCCGTGATCGAAGACCCACACCGCCCTCGCGCGGGCGGATCACGCCCCTTTGACGCCGAAGGCCTTACAACACAGAAACGCGCTATCGTCGAAAACGGCATTCTTACGGGTTGGACACTTGATTTGGCAAATGCCCGTAAATTGGGAATGAGCTCCACCGCCAATGCCGCGCGCGGCACTGCGTCTGGCCCCACGCCAGGAATTTGGAACACCGCCTTGACGCAAGGTTCGGCAACTCAAAACGATTTAATTCGCGACATGGGGACCGGCCTTTGGGTCACGTCAATGATCGGCTCAACCATCAACCCGAACACTGGCGATTACTCGCGTGGTGCCGCCGGTTTGTGGGTCGAAAATGGAGAGGTCCAATACGCAGTCAACGAATGTACCATCGCAGGAAACTTGCGCCAGATGCTGCTCAGCATCGTCCCTGCGAACGACGCCCGGACACATCTAAGCCGCGTAGTACCGTCACTCTTGGTCGAAGGAATGACTCTTGCCGGCGCGTGATTTAGATCTTTTGATCGACGCCGCACGTGCTGCGGGGCGTGTTGCGACCAGTTTCACCGGCAAAACTACTAAGAAATGGGACAAGCCAGATGGCGCAGGTCCGGTGACAGAAGCCGATTTGGCTGTGAATGAAATGCTGTACGAAATGCTTCCCAAAGCCCGCCCGAACTATGGTTGGCTTTCTGAAGAAACGGAAGACAACGATGACCGCCTAGGCAACCAGAAGATCTTTATCATCGACCCAATTGATGGCACACGTAGCTTTGCCGAGGGTGCAAATACATGGGCACACTCCTTTGCAATCGCAGACAATGGTGAAGTTACCGCAGCTGTCGTTTACCTTCCTATGCGTAATAAGATGTATACCGCTGCAAAGGGCCAAGGTGCCTTTCTAAACGGGGAACGCCTAGCTGTCTCGCACCAACCTCAACTATCTGATGCGCGCGTACTGGCGACCAAGGTAAATTCGGAACCTAGGTTTTGGCCCCGCGGTGTCCCAACATTTGAACGTCATCATCGCCCATCCTTAGCCTACAGATTAGCATTGGTCGCTGAAGGGAAATTTGACGCCATGTTCACCTTCCGCCCAAGTTGGGAATGGGACATCGCAGCAGGTGCATTGATCGTCAGCGAAGCTGGTGGGACTATCACGGATCAAACAGGAAACTCCTTGAGCTTCAACGGCCCCGATGCATTGCTCGATGGAGTCATTGCCGGCGGCTCAACTATCCATGCGCAAAGCCTTGTCGCGCGACAGGTCGCTTGACCCATCGCGGTAATTGAGCAATCTAATAACATGCTGAAAATCGGTTCCCATTGATCATGCCAAATTCGCTCGGACTGTCAGCCTACCGCACTCTTGCCCGGCGCAATACGCCCACAAAGTACAAGCCCAAAACAGAACGGCCCGTTGGCGAGATTCTTTGGCTCCACATCCCTGATCAGGGAGATAAGCTAGCGGTCTTCGATCTTGCGCGCAGAATTATCCAACAACGTCACGGGTTGAACATCCTGATAACCTGTTCAGAAAATATCAACCCACCCTGTCAAAACGTCATTGTCGACCGCATCCCCAGTGAACACCCGCAAGACATTACTGTATTTTTGGAGCACTGGAAGCCAAATGTTTGTCTTTGGCTATGGGGCGACATACGCCCCAACCTAATCCTCGCGGCATCCAAAGCAGGTATACCGTTACATATGGCCGATGCCGATCAACAGGGTTTCGAAAACAAGAGGGATCGCTGGTTGCCAGAAGTCGCTCGCGATACAATGGCATGTTTCAACAATGTGCTAACCCGTTCAGAACCCGCACACGCCCGTATTGCCAAGCTCATGCGTAACGAGGATCGATTAGAGCTTTGTGGCCCATTGGTCGCTGGTGGTCAGCCTCTAAATTTTGTGCAGAGCGATTTCGATGATCTGTCCACTGCTTTGAGTGGACGCCCTGCTTGGTTAGCAGCGGCAATATTACCCCAAGAAGTATCGACCGTTCTAGCAGCGCATCGGCACGCCCTACGCTTATCGCACCGTTTGATGTTGATTCTTAATCCAGCCTCTGAAGAGCAAGCTCAAGAATGTGAGAACGCGCTAAGCGCCGAAGGGTTGAGAAGCGCGCGATGGGAAGATGCAGTACTGCCCGATGACAATTGCCAGGTCTTGCTGGTCACCGCTCAAGACGAACTAGGCTTGTGGTATAGGATTGCGCCACTTTCTTTCCTTGGCAGCTCACTAACCGCAGGTCGTCAGGGGTTAGATCCACTTCAAGCCGCAGCTCTTGGCACAGCTATTCTGTATGGTCCAAACGTTCGAAACCATATGGCCAGCTACACACGTTTAGCTGCAGCCGGTGCCGCGAGAATCGTAAATGATTCTGGTGCGCTTGGCGTTGCTGTGGCACGACTAATTTCGCCTGATCATGCCGCGTCCATGGCTATGTCAGGCTGGGATGTGGTAACACAGGGTGCAGCTGTATCAGATCGCATTTCCGAGCTGGTGATCTTATCTCTCGACGCCACCGAAGAAGGAAGCGCCTGATGCGTCCACCAAAATTCTGGGACCGCCCCACAAGTTGGCAAGCCACACTCTTACGCCCTCTCGGACAACTTTATGCTATGGCCACCGCCCGTCGTTTGGCTAATGGACAAACAGAACATCTGGATATCCCTGTTGTTTGCGTTGGAAATATCAATGCGGGCGGCACTGGCAAAACCCCAACCGTCATTGCCGTAGTCGAGTACCTGCGTGACATGTATAAAACGCCTCACATTGTGAGCCGAGGGTATGGCGGGACACTTGAAGGGCCTGTTCGCGTCGATCCCTCCGTTCACACGGCCGACCAAGTTGGTGATGAACCGTTGTTGTTGGCCGCATTTGCCGAAGTTTGGGTATCCAAAGATCGTGCACTTGGGGGAAAAGCTGCGCAGGATGCTGGCGCAAGTGTCGTTGTCTTAGATGACGGACATCAAAATCCAGCACTTTATAAAGACCTTTCAATTGTCGTCGTCGACGCCGCGCATGGGTTTGGTAACGGGCAATGCCTTCCTGCTGGTCCTTTGCGTGAACCTGTGAACGACGGATTGAGCCGGGCTAATTTATTGTTGTCGATAGGCCCACAGTCCGCACAAAACCAATTTAAAAATGCTCAACCAACTTACGAAACTCCTCATATCACTGCCGCACTCGAGCCTTTAAAAACGGGAATGGATTGGGCAGACACCCGTGCCTTTGCTTTTGCAGGCATCGGGCATCCGGAGAAATTCTTTACAACTTTGCGCTGCTTAGGTGCCGAGGTCGTGCACACTGAACCCCTCGACGATCACCAAAAGTTATCAAGCAATTTGCTGATGCGTTTTGAAGCTGATGCGCGCGCAAAAAATGCGCAATTGGTCACCACCGAAAAAGACGCCGCACGACTGCCAGTTTCGTTTCGCTCAAAGGTGATTACGTTGCCTGTTCGGCTGAATTTCAAGGACGACGGCGCATTACGGTCTGCACTGCAAGCCCTGCCCTTTAAATAAGAAAGCTCGGCAGGAAACGAAGCCTGCCGAGCCTTGAAAATCAGATCAGTTGATTTCCGCGTCAAGAATTTCCGACATGTCTTGAAAGCTCATGTTGGAGTACTTCGTGCCGTTGATTACAAAACTCGGTGTGCTGTCGATGTTATCGCCACCTGCTTTTTCTTGATACCAAGCAACAAGCGTTTGAGCTTTTTCGTTGTCGTTCAAGCAAGCTTCAAGCGTATCTTCACCCATACCTGCTAGGCGTCCAATTTTGCGCAACTCGTCGATGATCGCGGCAGGCTCGCCAGCGCGTGCCCAAGTAGATTGGGTTTCAAACATCAAATCTGTCACGCCAAAAAACTTATCAGGACCAGCACACCGTGCAATCATCGATGCCCAAAGGCCGTAGCGGTCAAAGTAAACTTCGCGGAAGACAAAGTTGATTTTACCATTGTCGATATAATCCCGCTTTAGAGCTTTATATGTGCCAGCATGAAACGATGCGCAGTGCGGGCAAGTATAAGAAGCATATTCAATCACAGTAACAGGTGCGTTCGGATTACCGATCATCATATCAGGGATAGATGCTGTATCGATCTCCACTGTTTCATCAGCGTTATCCGCGACCTCAGTTGCCGCTGTTGATGTCGTTGTAGTGGCTGCCGCCAGCTGCGGTGCGCCATCATTAGAGTCATGTACAAAAAGAAAGTACCCACCCACGCCAATAAGCGCGGCAGCAACCATCGGAAGTATGCGTTTCATATCGTTTTCCTTAATTCAGAGAAGTCTTCTGTTTCATAATGTTAGTTCCCAAGCGTTCCAAGGCGGCACGAAGCCCCTCATCGCCTACAGCTTGGGTTGTCTCGCCTGCCCGTTTCACAACAGCCGGATCCGGTACGGTCTCATTTGGTTTCTTTGATTTGTGGGAAAAATCGACTTTACCCTCTGAGAAACCAGTGGCGGCTGTTTGCGTGATACGGACCCGCGCTATCGCGTTGTATCCGTAAACAGCATTCACTTTGGAGCGGATTTGTTCCTTTTGCATTTCCAACATCGGTGCCTGCGCACCTGTGGTCAGTAGCGTTAAGGTCGCACCCATACCATTGCGCGCATAACTTACCTCGACCGGACGTGCGATTGCAGACACGTCAGGTCCTGCAATCTCTGCCCAATGGGTCAAAAGGCGGCTCTGAGCAAAACCGCGGCTTTCACTTGCATTACGAATCCGCTCACCCAGCAAAGTTGCTGTGCGTTTGAACCCTTTTGTACTGGTACGCCGCTGAGCCAAAGCTATGTTCCTTGTTACTAGGTTTTATAATAGCGGATCACCCCGCTCAAACCAGCGAAACAAACCAAATCGAGGCATAAAGATTGCGTGAGCTAAATTCAATTTTACTTGAGTGGTATGACGTTCATGCGCGTCCCATGCCATGGCGCACTCCGCCAGCGGACAAAAAAGCTGGTGTGAGACCTGATCCTTACCGCGTCTGGTTGTCAGAAGTCATGCTGCAACAGACGACTGTTGCCGCCGTAAAGGATTATTTCAACCGGTTTACCACACGTTGGCCTACTGTTTCAGATCTGGCGAATGCCAAAGACGGCGATGTAATGGGCGAATGGGCTGGTCTTGGGTATTATGCGCGTGCGCGGAATTTGCTGAAGTGT
>JALZUL010000181.1 GCA_023301665.1 Ascidiaceihabitans sp. | reverse complement strand
AAACTGCCCAAACCCTTGCATCCAAACGCTGGCGTTTTTCATGGCATCGGGTTCGAGCTTGCACCATTTGACCCGCCCGCGCTTTTCTTGTGCGATCAAACCCGCTTTCATCAAGATGGTGAGATGTTTTGAGATGGCAGCGAGCGACATCTCGAATGGGTCGGCCACATCGGTGACTGCCATATCGTCTTCGAGCAACATGGTTAGGATCGCCCGACGAGTCGGGTCTGCGAGTGCTGCAAAAATAGTGTCGAGGTCTTGGGCCATGACCCGTTCTTATCGATCTGACGCGAGGTGCGAAAGGTTACAAACGCGGGTGATGCATGTTCTGAGAGGGATGCTTTAGCCGGATACATTCGATTTCGTGCGGCGTAAGGCCGATATCACGTGCCTGCGCATCACTGATGTGACGTAGAGAGCGTGATTTTCTTAGTCGTGCCATAGTGAATATTTGTCGAAATTTTGCACATATGTACCGGTCACGCAAAGGCGTGTTTTGGCGATCTGGCATTGTGAACCTGTAGTTTTGTTGATGATTAAGCTATTTGTATCGTTTCTGGATATTGGATCAACGCGCATTGCTTGACAGTATCTGTGCTTAAATTGCACAGATAAGCATGTCTCGTGCGCTTCCCCCACTCAATGCCTTGCGTGCTTTTGAAGCAGCTGGCCGTCATCAAAGCTTTAGCCGTGCCGCTGAAGAGCTTGGCGTGAATCATTCTGCGATCAGTCGACATGTGCGTGGCTTAGAGCATCGATTGGGTGTGCAATTGTTTAAGGATTTGCCGCGCGGGGTTGAGCTGAGCGTGGATGGGCAGGCTTATTTAGGTCGTATTACGACGGCTTTGGATTTGATCAGCGACGCAACAGAGGATTTGGCCGAAGCGCCAGAGGGCCGTGTCACTGTAAATAGTGAGCCGCTGTTTGCGCAAAAGTTCATTGTCCCAAGGATGGCAGTGTTTCAGGCAGCTTGCCCGCAGATCGAATTGCGTCTGGAGGCCTCGCATGAGTTGGCCGATGTCGATCGTTACGAGGCGGACCTTGCGGTTCGTTTTGCGCATAGTGGGTCATTGGATGTGCCGTCAGATTTGTTGAGTGACGGGCTTATCTATCCATATGCGGCACCTTCCTTGTTGGCGGGGCGTGAATTGACGCCTGCGCAAATTCTGTCAGAGCGGCGTTTGCGGGATCGGCGCGAGGACACTTGGGCCAAGTGGGCGCAATGCGCTGGTGTTGAGCCGCCGCCATCAGAGGCGGGGCAATGGCGGTTGCGTGCCAATCTGGCAGTTGAAGCGGCGCTTGAGGGGCAGGGCGTTTACCTGGGCTCTCAGGAGTGTGTTGCAGCGGAGTGTGCGGCCGGTCGTTTGGTTCAGTGTTCAGATATAGGCGTGTCGGCGGGTGCTTTCTATCTGGTGTATGGCGAGCGCGGGGTGCGGCGGCGTGCTGTGCGCCAAGTGCGTCAGTGGTTGTTGGAAGAAGCCCGCCCTTTCAGGGCCTGATTGGAAGATAAACCAAACGGTTGAATATACGAAAAGCTGGTGTGCCGCGATTTTTGGGCCTGCGACAGAACGGCTTGGTGTCGTTGTGTTCTTGTAAATTCGTTTTAAAACAAGTGGTTAGGTGTCTGCAGTATCTGTTGTAGATCCTGTTGACTCACAGCCGCACCGCTATTAGCACTCCATCAAGATTTCCAACTGAGGAAAACCCTGTGAGCGATCTCGATCATAAGCAGCAAATGCAGCAGCTTGAGGAAAAGATCGCCGCGGTGAAGCAGGCTCAAGAGCCGGGCCCTCGGACGGAAGAGCATTATTCTCAAGCGCAGCATGCGTGGCGGATGGTGATAGAATTGGTGGCCGGTCTTGGGATCGGTTTCGGCATAGGATACGGGTTAGATCACCTGTTTGGGACACTTCCCATCTTTATGCTGATTTTCACCATTCTGGGTCTGGTGGCCGGGGTCAAAACGATGATCCGCAGTGCGCACGAGATGCAGGAAGAGCAATTGGCCGATGAGGCCGTGGATGACGAAGCGGGAATATCTCGCAAAGATGAGGGAGCCTGAAAATGGCAAGCGAAGCACACGGAGAAAAAGCTGGCGGGTTGGAATTCCACCCAATGGACCAGTTCAACGTTGAATCGCTTTTTGGCGGTCCAATCGCGTGGTACACACCAACTAACGTGACCCTGTGGTTGGCGTTGTCCATCGTCGCAATCATCGCTTTGATGGTTTTGACAACGACAAAGCGTTCCATGGTTCCATCACGCGGACAGTCTGTTGCTGAATTGGCTTACGTCTTTATCTACAAGATGGTCGAAGACGTAACTGGCAAAGATGGCGTCGTTTACTTTCCGTACATTATGACGCTTTTCCTATTCATCGTTACGGCGAACTTCTTGGGTCTGATCCCAACAGCGTTCACAACAACATCACACTTTGCGGCGACAATCGTATTGGCGCTGGCTGTGTTCTTGACCGTGACGATCCTTGGCTTTGTTAAGAACGGTACAAAGTTCTTGGGACTGTTCTGGGTAACATCTGCACCTTTGGCCCTGCGTCCGATTTTGGCGCTGATCGAAGTTATCTCTTACTTTGTTCGCCCCGTCAGCCACTCTATTCGTTTGGCAGGCAACGTTATGGCCGGTCACGCTGTTATCAAGGTTTTCGCAGGCTTTGCAGCGGTCACAGTGATCAGCCCAGTTTCTATTCTTGCAATCACAGCGATGTATGGTTTGGAAGTTCTCGTGGCCTTTATTCAGGCTTACGTCTTCACAATCCTAACATGCGTCTATCTGAAAGACGCATTGCACCCGTCACACTAAAGGTTTGGCGGGGATATCCCCGCCCTACACAATCAAGCACAACGGTTCGCATACTGCGGATCTATCTATCTAACTTCCAATCGTAAGGAGAATTCTCATGGAAGGTGAACTCGCACACATCGGCGCAGGCATTGCAGGTCTAGGTACAGGCATCGCGGCACTTGGCGTTGGTAACGTAGCTGCTAATTTCCTAGCAGGCGCACTGCGCAACCCATCAGCGGCCGCATCACAAACAGCGACACTGTTTATCGGTATCGCGTTCGCAGAAGCTTTGGGGATCTTCTCGTTCCTCGTAGCTCTGTTGCTGATGTTTGCTGTCTAAGACAGACAAAACAACAGCGTTGCTTTCGCCACTAAGGCGGTAAGCGACAAGTTCCTTACGGTCGGGCGGTTCATTTCGATGTCCCGCCCGATGTAATGCGCGCCCAATTGGGTGATTGAACGGAGACCAAGATGGCAACCGATACACATAGCGCAGCAGAGGCCGCACACGACGCAGCCGGTCCCGGCATGCCACAACTGGACTTCTCGACATGGGGCAACCAGATCTTTTGGCTGGTCCTGACCCTGATCGCGATCTATTTTATTCTATCCCGCGTGGCGTTGCCACGTATCGCAGCCGTTTTGGCTGAGCGTCAGGGAACCATTACGAATGACATCGCTGCAGCAGAAGATTTGAAAGCCAAAGCATTGGACGCAGAAGCGGCCTATGACAAAGCACTTATCGATGCGCGCGCTGAAGCTGGCCGCATCGTGGCTGAAACCAAAGAAGGCATTCAAGCCGATTTGGACAAAGCGATTGCGAAAGCTGATACCCAAATTGCTGCGAAAGCGGCAGAAGGTGAAAAAGTCATCGCTGAAATTCGCGCTGGTGCCATGGAGAACGTTAAAGTCGTTGCCAAGGACACTGCAAAAGAAATCGTTGCAGCCATGGGTGGCAAGGCCGATGCGAAAAGCATCACTGCTGCTGTGACCGCACGGATGAAAGGGTAATCGAGATGCGTTTTACACAAATCACGTTGACCGGCGCAGTTGCGTCCCTGCTGGCAAGCCCTGCGTTTGCAGCTGACGGCCCATTCTTTTCACTACGCAATACTGACTTTGTTGTGCTGCTTGGTTTTCTCGTCTTCATCGGCATTTTGGTATATTTCAAAGTGCCTGCCATGATCGGCGGAATGTTGGACCAACGTGCCGTTGGCATTCAGTCCGAAATTGATGAAGCACGTTCTTTGCGTGAAGAAGCGCAAACTTTGTTGGCAAGCTACGAGCGCAAACAAAAAGAAGTTCAAGAGCAAGCAGATCGTATCGTTGCATCAGCTAAAGAAGAAGCCAATGCAGCGGCAGAGCAAGCGCGTGCTGATTTGAAAACTTCAATCGAACGTCGTTTGGCGGCCGCCGAGGATCAAATCGCTTCTGCTGAAGCAACGGCTGTAAAAGAAGTACGCGACCAGTCTGTGACCATTGCGGTTGCTGCGGCGCGTGAAGTGATTGCAAAGCAAATGACAGCTGCAAGCGGCAACTCGTTGATCGACGACGCGATTGCTCAAGTGGAAGCAAAGCTCCACTAAGTCAGCGACGCTTTACTAAATTGGAAGGCCCTTGCTTTAGCAGCAGGGGCCTTTTGCGTTTCTGGTATTTCGAAGTATTGGTTAGGATTTTTTGAGCGTGTGCTCTAGACGCTGACGCGCAACAATTTCGTTGCGTTGCGCTTTTTGTTGGTCGCGTAAGCTCGCCTCTACATAATCCAAATGCGCGTGGACGGCTTGTTTTGCCGCAGGTCCATCACGCTCTTGTAGGGCGTCATTGATAATGCGGTGTTGGTCTAGCAAAACCTGTTGGCTTGTGCGCTGGCTGAACATGACCTGACGGTTGTAGAAGACGCCCTCTCGTAACAGTTCGTACATCGAGCGCATCATATGTAGCATGACCACATTGTGGCTGGCCTCAATGATTGCCATGTGGAATTTGGCGTCAAGTTGGGCTTCTTCTTCGGGGGTGCGTTTTAGATCCTCGTTCACCATTTGGGAAAAAACGGTTTGCACGACTTTGAGATCGGTATCTGATCCAAAGCGGGCAGCGCGTTCAATGGCAAGCCCTTCCATATCGCGGCGGAAAGAAAGGTAATCAAAGACGGCCTCATCGTGGCGGGCAAAAAGCTGTGTTAGGGCAGGGGCAAAGGCCGATCCCAAGACATCAGCGACAAAAATCCCGGCCCCGGGTTTTGCGCTTAGCAGGCCGCTGTCTTGCAGCGTACTGATCGCATCACGAAGGGATGGGCGCGAAACACCCAAGCGTTCAGCAAGCTCGCGTTCTGGTGGCAGGCGTTCGCCGGGACGTAGTATTCCCCGCAATATGAGTTGTTCAACCTGACGCACAACAGCACCAGATAGCTTTTTTGTTTGCACAGGCGAAAATGGCATTTGCTTTTTCCTTGGTTGATAAAACATATATGAGGACGCGCTGAGCGGGGCAATTTTTTTGTCGGGTTTGAGGGGTTGGCGCTGTATTTTGTTAATTTATTTTTAAGTTTGTGGAGAAATAGTACTGACTATGTTTCGTTTAATGATTTTCTCTTTTTGTATTGCTTTGATGGGCTGTAACGCACCGACCAAACGGTATCGCGGTCAGCCCAGCTCAACCGTTTCTATTGATGGATCGACCTTTGATGTTCGCATCAAGGATCTTCATGCGGAAGCTATTCGCACCAATCCTGAATATGCGCCGCGCTTTGGGCCAATCCGTGCGCGTGCGCGCGCGGCCATTGAACATGTCAGTGGGTGTGACGTTGCCGATCTGGACGGCGATCAAGCCTATATAAACGCGACGTTAGATTGTGGGGATGGCCCACCGCCGGTTCTTTTGGCACCGTTGCACTACCGGTGTCATTCTTATGATCCATTCCATTTGGGATCTGAGGATTGGAATGATCTTGAATTAGATTGTGCACCGATACGCTCGTGAGACCCAAACGTATCATGTAACTTGTGGATAAGTTGGCGTGACTGTCAGTTTGTTGCGTCAAACGATTGACAGACCCGCATCAGCACCGTCACCCTGCGACTTCATGTGGAATCAATTGCAGGGCAGTCTTTGCGCTTCTCCAAACTGAAATTGACGGGCTTTAAAAGCTTTGTGGACCCAACGGATCTGATCATCGCGGATGGTTTGACCGGCGTTGTGGGGCCGAACGGCTGTGGGAAATCCAATCTGCTGGAAGCTTTGCGCTGGGTGATGGGTGAGAACCGCCCTAAGGCGATGCGCGGCGGCGGTATGGAAGATGTGATTTTTGCAGGCGCTGCGACACGCCAAGCACGGAATTTTGCCGAAGTTACGCTGCATATCGATAATTCGGAACGTTTGGCACCCGCTGGGTTCAACGACACGGATGCGCTAGAAATTGTGCGGCGGATCACCCGCGACGTTGGCAGTGCCTATAAGGCGGCTGGCAAAGATGTACGCGCGCGCGACGTTCAGATGTTGTTTGCTGATGCATCGACCGGCGCGCATTCCCCCGCGCTTGTTCGGCAAGGGCAGATTGCGGAACTGATCAACGCGAAGCCTAAAAACCGTCGCCGTATTCTTGAGGAAGCGGCGGGTATTTCGGGCCTTTACCAGCGGCGTCATGAAGCTGAACTTAAGCTCAAAGGGGCCGAGACAAACCTAGCGCGGGTTGATGACGTGATTGAGCAGTTGGCCAATCAGTTGGGTCAGCTTGCGCGTCAGGCCCGTCAAGCTGCGCGTTACCGCGAGATTGGTGAAAACCTACGCCGCTCTGAGGGGATGCTATTATACCGCCGTTGGCGTGAAGCAGATGATGCGCGTCTTGGTGCAGAAGATATCTTGCGCGATCGTGTGACTGAAGCTGCCAAAGCGCAGGGCCTTGTGCAGTTGGCGATTAAGGCACGTGCTGAAGCTGAAGAAGCTTTGCCGCCCATGCGCGAAGAGGAGGCAATTGCAGCGGCGATTGTGCAGCGTCTTATCGTGCAGCGCGACACGTTGGATGACCAAGAGGCACAAGCTGCTCAAGTGATCCAAACGCTAAGCAATCGGATTGCGCAGCTTGCGAAAGATATTGAACGCGAAGGTGGTTTGAACCGCGACGCGGGTGAAACCATCGAACGTTTGGAATGGGAAGCGCGCGAGCTGAGCAAGGCTAGCGAAGGCCATGAAGAACGCCTTGAGGTCGCCAGCGAAGTGGCCCAAGAGGCGGCGCAAATTTTGCAAACGCGCGAAGCGGATCTAGCGGAAAAGACCGAAGATGTTGCGCGTTTGGCAGCGCGGCATGGTTCTGCGCAAAGGTTACTGGAAGACAACAGGAAGACCGAAGCGAAATCCGAAGGTGAAGCCGTCAAGGCGCGAGATGCGGTTGCGCAAAGTCAGGCGGCTTTGGCGAAAGCCGGTGAGGATTTTGAGGCGGCGCAAGGGGCATCGGCCACCGCGGAACAAACAGCGCAACGGGCTGATGATGCTTTGAATATGGCAGAGGCTGCGCGTGCAGAAACCCAGATACGTGAATCTGATGCCCGTGCCGAGCGTTCTGAAGCGGAAGGCGAGATGAACGCACTTCGTGCGGAAACAGGCGCGTTGGCTAAGCTGGTTGAGCGCGACACGGCTGAGGGTGGCCAGATCCTTGATCGGTTACAGGTGCAACAGGGTTTTGAGAAAGCGCTGGGTGCGGCTTTGGCGGATGATCTGCGTGCACCTGAGGTCGAGATGGATGGTCCGTCGGGCTGGGCCGTTTTGCCAGCTTACGCCGAGGATCAGCCACTGCCTGATGGGATCACGCCGCTGACGCAACATGTGTCGGTTCCCGAAGTTCTTGAGCGCCGCATGAGCCAAATTGGATTGGCTGATGCAGATGAGGCACCTGGATTGCAGCATTTGTTGAAACCCGGTCAGCGTCTTGTTTCGCCTGAGGGGGATCTTTGGCGTTGGGATGGGTATCGCGCATGGGCCGAAGACGCGCCAAGTGCTGCAGCGTTGCGGCTTCAACAGCTCAACCGATTGGAAGAATTGAAGCAATCCCTTGAGCAGGCTTCACAACGTGCTGAGGGTGCGCGCGGGGCGCATGAGGCGTTGACCATGCGTTTGACAGAGTTAACCCATGCCGACAAAGCTGCGCGTGAGGCGCGTCGAGAAGCTGACCGTATGGTGGCAGATGCCGGGCGTGCTTTGAGCCGTTCCGAAGCGGATCGTAATTTGGCTGAGGGGCGTTTGGAGTCCTTGGGCCTTGCGGTGACCCGCCACGAGGAAGAGGCGATGGCCGCACGGACACGCGTGCTTGAGGCCGAACGTGCGATGGCTGATTTGGGTGATCTTGATGCCGAGCGGGCCATGGTCGATGATTTGCGCACGACAGTTGAAGCGGCGCGGATCACGATGATGTCGTATCGTTCGACCCACGACGAGGTGCGCCGCGAGGGTGATGCCCGCCTTAAGCGCAGTCAAGAAGTGACAAAAGAAATCAGCGGTTGGCGCCATCGTTTGGAGACTGCGGAAAAGCGCAGCGCCGAATTGGTGGACCGTAAAGAAGCGTCAGAGAACGAGCTGAAAACAGCGCAAGCGGCTCCGGCTGAATTGACGGCAAAGCGCGATGAGTTGACGCTTGCGATTTCTGAGGCTGAGGTGCGCAAAGCTGATGCCGCTGAGGCGCTGAGCGTGGGCGAGGGTGCTTTACGCGAGGCTGCGATGAATGAGCGGGATTCAGAGCGTTTGGCATCTGAGGCACGTGAGGCGCGTGCCCGCGCGGAAGCCCGCGCAGAGGCTGCGCGTGAAACAGTTGCTGCTGCCGAAGAGCGTATCGCCGAAGAACAAGAGCAGTCGCCCGCTGATCTGTTGGCAGCGCTGGATGCGACCCCTGATGATATGCCAGCTTCTGAGGCGTTAGAGGCTGATGTGAACCGCCTTAAGCGTCAGCGCGATGCCTTGGGGGCAGTGAACTTGCGTGCTGAGGAAGATGCCAAAGAAGTGCAGGTTGAGCATGATACGCTTGTGGGCGAAAAGGCCGATCTTGAGGAAGCGATCAAGACCCTGCGCAGTGGTATTGCCAGTTTGAACCGCGAAGGGCGCGAACGTCTTTTGACAGCATTTGAGCAGGTGAACACCAATTTCTCATCTTTGTTCACACACCTTTTTGCCGGTGGTGAGGCCAATCTGGTGATGGTGGAAAGCGATGATCCGTTGGAAGCGGGTCTTGAGATCATGTGCCAGCCGCCGGGCAAGAAACTGAGCACGTTGAGTTTGTTGTCAGGTGGCGAGCAAACCTTGACCGCGATGGCGTTGATCTTTGCCGTCTTCCTTGCCAATCCCGCGCCAATTTGTGTGTTGGACGAGGTCGACGCGCCACTTGATGATGCCAATGTCACCCGTTTTTGTGATCTTTTGGACGAGATGTGTCGCCAGACAAATACGCGCTTTTTGATCATTACACACCATGCGGTGACGATGGCGCGTATGGATCGTTTGTTTGGTGTGACGATGGCGGAACAGGGTGTCAGCCAGTTGGTGTCTGTGGACCTTAAGAAAGCGGCGGCGATGGTGGCCTAGGTCAGGCCACCACAGGTTTACAACTTGTTTAACAAGGCCGGTGTTGGCCATGCATCTGCTGGCAGGCCAAGACGCGCTTGTTCTGCTTGGACCGCGTCACGTGTGCGTGCGCCCAAGATCCCGTCAACTTTACCAACGTCATACCCACGCTTTTGCAGCTTGGTTTGGAGTTGCTTCATTTGCGCACCTTGCAGCCCCTGATCTGGATTGCCTGCGTTATAAGCGGCGGCGCCTTGTAGGCGGGTTGCAAAGTAAGCGGCCGTTAAGACGTAGGTGAAGGATTGGTTCCACTCAAAGTACACGTTGAAATTTGGGTATGCGAGAAATGCGGGGCCTTTGTGGCCTTGGGGCAGGATCAAAGATGCGGGTAGGTTGCTTAGGTTTCCAGCACGTGCACGTACACCCAAAGCTTGCCATTCGTTTGTCGAAAGGGTGGTGCCCAATCCGCTTTTGGACCAGTCCATGTTTGCAGGCACGTTGACCTCTTGGAGCCATGGTTGCCCTGCTTGCCAGCCAAAGTGGCGCAACATTTTACCGCCCGACGTGAGCGCGTCAGGGGCTGAGGTTTTTAACGAAACACGACCATCGCCATCCGCGTCGACCCCATTTTCAAGAATATCGCGTGGTAGCATTTGCACCATGCCGATTTCGCCAGCCCATGCGCCAGTTGTACGCGCTGGATCAAACTGCCCGCGCTCAAACAGGGTCATTGCAGCAAAGACCTGTGGGCGGAACAATTCGGGTCGGCGGCAATCATGGGCAAGGGTGACCAAAGCGTTGGCCGTGTTGAAATCGCCTTGGAAGGCGCCAAAGTCTGTCTCGAATGCCCAAAATGCCAAAAGCACGTTCCGGTCGACGCCATATTGAGCCTCGACGTTGTCAAACACGCTATCATAGCGATTTGCATTGCTGCGCCCAGAGTTGATCCGGTTTGATGAAATGAGGCGTTGGGAAAATTCAAGAAAGGGTTTTTGGAACACCCCTTGAGCACGGTCTGATTTGAGCACTTTGGCATCTTGGCGCACGCCTGAGAGAAAGGCCGTAGCGGTGCTTTGGCTGACGCCGTGGCTTGTTGCCTCAGCTGCCAATC